>URUQ01000115.1 GCA_900551145.1 uncultured Eubacteriales bacterium | reverse complement strand
CGTCAGATGTGTATAAGAGACAGGTTCGTAATCGAGAAAGACGGCTCGCTTTCCGTCGTGCTTTGCGATGACCAAAACGTCTATTTCGAAGGCGGTATGAAGGGACAGATTTTCCCCGATTGGATAAACGTGAGCGCACTCCGCGTCAAAGGCAATCTCATTGCTTGCAAGTTTGCAAACGGTGAAGCGGGTGTTTTCGACAAGAGCGGAAACACCGTATTATCGCGCTCGGTTGCAAGCGGGGCGTCCGAGGCAAATATCGACGACGTTATCAAGATTTTGGACGAAAGTATGATCGCGGTGTCCCAAAACTACGACACTAAAGCGGTGAAGGGTTACACCTCAATATATCGTCCAACTACGAGCGGTGCTTTGCAGAATAGAGGTCAACTCGTGTGCAGAGTGCAAAACGATGACGCAAAACTCTCGTACATGAGAGGTTTTGACGGCAAATACGTAAGCATCGTGGGCAACTCCGAGGGTGATTATATTTTTTCAATTCCGCAAAGCGCAAGCGAGCCCAAAAACATCATAGCTACAACCAACGGCACGGTTGAGGACAACGGCAAAGACGATTATTACAGTGAAATCACGTATATGGGAGGCGGCAAGTTCTTCATTCACGAGGACTGGACGGTTGAATCGTCGGACGATTACGCCTACTACGACGGCTTCGATTATTACTGCTTCAAGCGCAGAATTTACACGCCCGACAACGACGCTACGAGCGATTATACGAAAAATGCGGACAAAGTGTTCCTCTATCTCGAGAATGCCTACTACGGCGGTGACAAGGGCGGTATAGACACCACGTCATACCTCAAAGACGGATTTACCTATGCAAGCTACGGCTTGGCAATCGTAGGAAAACTCGGCACTTACGACCAGTATATTCTCGACTCCGATTTCAATGTCGTTATGTCGCTTTCGGGCAACTACGGCGTAACCATAAAAGACCAAAAGAAAGAGAAAGTCGGTTACTTCGACCTCGTTATGCAAAGCGTTGACGGATACTACTACAATCCGCTTCAACCCAGCGAAGTCAACGTCTACGACAAGGACGGCAAACTCGTCGGTCACAACGATAGAGCCACCGTCGTGCAACAAGAACTCAGCAACAATATGATAGTTGCCGCAATCACCGACCCCGACGACAGCAAGAGCTATCTATTCGGCGCGTTCAACCTCTACGGTGAGACGGTCATTCCGTTTGAATACTCGTCGCTTTCGGCGTTTAGAGGCTCATACACGATTGGCATGAAGTACGACAGCGACGCCAGAAAAACGCTTCCGTATATTATCGGTAGCGACGGCAAGGTCGTCACCGAGATGAGCGACGGAACGGCGCCTCTTGCGGATATCGCAATATCGACGTCAAGCCAATATATCTACAAAATCGGTTGCTATATGAACTACGTCACAACGACCGGTGCGGACGGGAAAAAGGTCCAACTCTTCGGCATCAAGAACTTCAACCCCAACGTGAACAAAAACGTGATTATGCCCGCGACGATGGCTTCGGGAAGCGTGCTTTACGCCTCTTCTAAGTGCCCTAACAAAGTGTTCGTGTTTGAAAAAGTCACCAGCGGTTCTGCCGTTGCGTATACGGTATATCAATTGATTTAAGGCAAGAAAAATGACTAAAATCGTCAATGCAAAAGACGGAATAGACGAAGGCGCGCGTATCCTCAAAGAGGGCGGTCTCGTAGTGTTTCCCACGGAGACAGTCTACGGACTCGGTGCAAACGCCTTCGATCCCGACGCCGTTGCAAAAATATTCAAAGCCAAGGGCAGACCGCAAGACAATCCGCTCATTGTACATATATCCTCGCTCGACCAAGTGAAGGACATTGCGGCGGATATTCCCGAGGAGTTTTATAAGCTTGCGCAAAGGTTTATGCCCGGTCCTCTTACCGTCATACTCAAAAAGAGCGATAAAATTCCGTACGTCGTGACGGCGGGCGGTGAAACGGTGGGTATCCGTATGCCCAAAAACGTTTATACGAGAGAACTCATTGCAAGGAGTTATCCGCTCGCAGCGCCCAGTGCAAATCGCTCCAAACATATATCTCCCACCACCGCACAACACGTTTACGAGGACTTGAACGGGGAGGTGGAGCTTATTCTCGACGACGGTCCTTGCGAAGTCGGTATAGAGTCCACAGTGCTCGATTTGACCGTGGACGTGCCGACGATATTGAGACCCGGCGCGGTGACTGCGGATATGCTTCTCGACATAGTCGGGGCTGTGAGCCAAAACGGCAAAGTAATAAAAATCGCAAAAGCACCTGGTATGAAATACACGCACTACGCACCGAAGGTGGAAACGGTTACGGCACTCAATATAGAGCATGCCGTTTGCGAATACGACAGACAAACAGCGCTCGGCAAGCACCCGGTTATCGTTGCGCGCGATATTTATAGGGACGTGGTGAAAGAGCGTGAGCAAATCTCGCTCGGCGTCACCGTTGAGGACTATACGCGCAACATATATTCCGCACTTCACACTGCCGAAAAGGCGTACGATTTTATCATCGTTGAGGAACTAAAAGGCGACGGACTGGAAGCGTCGGTTATGAACAGAGTCACCAAAGCGGCCGGAGGCAAGGAAGTATGAAAGTGCTTTTCGTATGCACCGCAAATACTTGTCGTTCTCCTATGTTGGAGCAGATGTTCCGCCAATACGCTTTTGCGCGCGGAATTAAGGATATAGAGGTTGACAGCGCAGGGCTTGCGCCTCGAGAGGACGATACGCTCAATCCGTACTGCGCAAGCGTGCTTGAAAGACACGGCGTGCCGTACTATATCGATAGAAAGGCAAAAACGATAGACAAGAAAGCGGTGAAGAGCGCAAATCTCGTCTATACAATGGACGACGAACAAGCAAACGCAGTAAGGAAAACGTACGGCGTCAAGCGTAAAGTCAAATCCTTATCGTCCTTTTGCGGTGGCGGAGTTTTAGACCCCTACGGCTATGACGAGGGAGCGTACGAGGCAACGTATTCGTTGTTTTTGAGTATACTTCCAAATCTGTACGCAGAGGTGACAAAAGAAAGAAAATAACCGTTGAAAACTACGAGGATATCCATCGGTTTACGCTCAGAACGGTTGCTTTTTTAAGTTGAAAATCAAAAATAGGTTTTATATGAAAAAATCAAAAACAGGTGTTTTATGCACCCGTTTTTGATTTATAAAAAGCCGATTTTGCTGTAATATTATTTGTCGTAATCCTCGCCGAATTGCGATTTGAGAAGTTCTTTGAATATCTTGATATGCACTTCCTCGTCGAGAATTATTCGTTCGAGAAGCATTTTTACGCTGTCGGTGGTGAGGTTGAGTATGGTGCGCTCGTAGTTGAGTATCGCGGTTTCTTCCGCAACGATGTTTTGACGAAGATATTTTCTCGGGTCGAGAGTGTAGTTGACTAAACTTCCGTTCCAATACGTCCTTGCGCCCATAACGGGGTATCCGCCAAGGGCGTATATCGTCTCTCCCAGCAGTTCGTGATGGTGCATTTCGGTGATTGCAATTCCTTTGAGTGCAGTCGTTATCTCGGGATATTTTGGTGAAACGTACCTTTGGAACGAGTAGGTCAAAACCGCGGTCAATTCACTTGCCGAGCCTGCGTAGACGGGCATAAGAAGTTTGGATTCGGCGACGTTTTGCTCCACTTCGATTTCGGGATAGGGAAGGTCGCTTGCATATTTTGTCAAGTCCATATAATCCTCCTTTTTGATTACTATATGACGCGCCTATGCATTTCGTTACGATATACTGCGCGCTTTTTGCTTAAATCGCGCAAAATTTGTTGCATATTTTATAAAACCGCTTGCAAAATATATATTCTTATGATAAAATCTCATAGTAACTTTTAGGAGGTATAGTATGCTAGATTCATTGAATTCTATTCTTCTTGCCGCAGAAAAAGGCATTAAGTATGAGACAGCACAACAAGTGTTGATGGCATTCGTTATATTGATGACAATTGCGGCAGTCGCAATCATTGTGGTCATTATGATGCAAAAGGGCACAAACGACAACGTGGGCGTTATTACGGGCGCAAGCGATACTTTTTACGGCAAAAACAAAAAGAGCAATAGAGAGAGCATTCTCAAAAAAGTGACTTTCGCTCTCTTCACTTTCATTCTCGTATGCGCAATCATTTGCTTCGTGATGTGGAAGTTTGTCGGTACAAATCTCTGATTTTCAAAGAAAATATGGAATCCGCAGCCTGATTCAAGGAAGTTTCGGCGGGTTCGGAACAGAAAATGAGATGTGGAGCTATTAC
>URUQ01000114.1 GCA_900551145.1 uncultured Eubacteriales bacterium | reverse complement strand
GAGATAGGAGTCCGTCTCGTGGGCTCGGAGATGTGTATAAGAGACAGATTTATGGCTCATTTAAGTGAGGCGGCTGTTGCTCAAATCAATGCGATTTGCGACAGATACACCGACGAAAAAACCCCGCTTATGATGATTTTGAGCGATATTCAAAAGGAATACGGCTATATTCCTCTCGAAGTGCAAGAAATCGTCTCTGAAAGAACGGGGATTTCAGTTGCGGAAATTTACGGCGTCGTGACTTTCTACTCATTCTTCTCGTTAGCACCCAAGGGAAAATACGTTATCGGCGTATGTCTCGGCACGGCTTGCTACGTCAAGGGTGCACAACAAGTAATCGACAAGTTTTGCGAAGTGCTTGGAATTAAACCCGGTGAGACGACCAAAGACGGCTTGTTTACTATCGACGCATTGCGTTGTATAGGTGCTTGCGGTATTGCTCCTGCCGTTTCCATCAACGGACAAGTTTACCCCAAAGTTGCAGTCAACGCCATTCCCGGCATTGTTGACAATTATAGGTCGAGGGAGGAATGATTGAGATGATTAAAACTTTTGAAGAACTTGAAAGAACTTGCAACGATTGTTCCAAATGCTTGGACGCAAAATTTACCGGACACGACGGCAAACGCCACGTCGTGCTTTGCGGTGGTACGGGCTGTCTCTCCTCCCATTCTGACGAAATCAGAGAAGAGTTTGTAAAACTTGTTAACGAGAGAGGCTTGCAAGACAAAGTCACCGTCAATCAAGTGGGTTGCTTCGGCTTCTGCTCGCAAGGTCCTTTCGTCAAGATTTATCCCGAAGACACACTTTATAGAATGGTCAAAATCGACGACGTGAGAGAAATCGTCGAAAAAGACCTTGAAAACGGTGAAGTGGTAGATAGACTTCTTTACGTAGATCCCATCACCAAAGAAAAAGTCTCCAAACAAGACGATATCACCTTCTACAAAAAGCAAGTGCGTATCGCTTTGCACGGTTGCGGAAGCATCAACCCCGAAAAGATAGAAGAAGCACTCGGTGCGGGCGCGTTCAAAGGTCTTGCACGCGCACTTCAAATGGACAGACAAGAAGTCATCAACGAGATTTTGGCTTCCGGCTTGAGAGGTCGCGGCGGCGGTGGTTTCCCCACGGGCAGAAAGTGGCAATTTGCATACGCTCAACCCGAGGGTGACAAATACGTCGTTTGCAACGGTGACGAAGGCGACCCGGGCGCGTTTATGGATCGTTCCATACTCGAAGGCAATCCTCTTGCGGTTATCGAAGGTATGATGATTGCAGGTTATGCAATCGGCGCACAAAACGGCTATTTCTACGTTCGTGCGGAATATCCTATCGCTGTCAAGCGTTTGCGCATAGCAATCCGTCAAGCGGAAGAAATTGGCTTGCTTGGCGACAACATTCTCGGAACGAACTTCTCCTTCCGCGTACATATTCGCCTCGGCGCGGGTGCATTCGTTTGCGGTGAAGAAACGGCTCTTCTCAACTCCATAGAAGGTCAAAGAGGTATGCCTCGTCCTCGTCCGCCGTTCCCTGCTGTCAAGGGCTTGTGGCAATCGCCGACCATCGTCAACAACGTCGAAACGCTTGCTTGCGTGCCTTACATTATGAGAGAAGGCTTTGAGCAATTCACCAAATTCGGCACGGAAAAGTCCAAGGGGACTAAGGTCTTTGCGCTCGGCGGAAAGGTCAACAACGTAGGTCTCGTGGAAGTGCCTATGGGTACTACTTTGCGCGAGCTCATTTACGATATCGGCGGCGGAATTCCGAACGGCAAGAAATTCAAAGCTATTCAAACGGGCGGTCCTTCCGGCGGATGCCTCACGGCCGACGACCTCGACGCACTCATTGACTTTGACAACCTCGTTGCAAAGGGCTCGATGATGGGCTCGGGCGGTGCTATCGTTATGGACGAAGACAACTGTATGGTTGACGTTGCAAAGTTCTATATGGAATTTATTTGCGACGAATCTTGCGGAAAATGCTCTCCTTGCCGTATCGGCACCAAGAGAATGCTCGAACTTCTCACCAAGATAACCAAAGGTCAAGCCACTATGGAAGACCTTGACAAGCTTATCGACCTTGCAAACAACATAAAAACAAACTCCCTTTGCGCTTTGGGACAAACCGCTCCCAACCCCATACTTTCCACGCTTGCGCACTTCAAAGACGAATATATCGCGCACATCGTGGACAAAAAGTGTCCGGCGGCAGTGTGCAAGAGCCTTATGAACTACACGATTATCGCGGACAAGTGCGTAGGTTGCGGACTTTGCGAAAGGAATTGCCCGACGAACGCGATTCATTCCACCAACTATATTGCGCCAAATCACAAACTTCCGTCCAGAGAAATCGACACGGAAAAGTGCATCAAGTGCGGTATGTGTATTTCTTCGTGCAGACTCAAAGCAATCGAGAAAAAGTAAAGAGAGGGAATTATTATGGCTAAAATAAATATCAAAATAGAAGGTGTCCCTTATCAAGTCGAACAAGGCTTGACTATCCTTGAAGCAGCAAAGGCTTGCGGTTACGAAATTCCGTCCCTTTGCGCGTATAATCACGGTGAGTGTTCAAGAGGTTCTTGCAGAGTATGCCTCGTCGAGGCTACCGGCGCAAGAGGTCTTGTGGCATCTTGCGTGTATCCCGTGGCAGAGGGCATGGAAATAACCATTTCTTCTCCAAAAGCGGTGCAAGCAAGAAGATCTTCCGTAGAACTTTTGCTTTCCAATCACAACCGCAACTGCCAAGAGTGCGACAAGAACGGCAAGTGTGAACTTTTGCACGTTGCAGTCCTCACGGGCGCAAGAGAGGGTATATATAGCGGTGAACAAACACCCGTAACCGTTGACAGACTCACTCCGTCCATCAAGCGCGACACAAGCAAGTGCGTGCTTTGCGGTAGATGTATCGAAAGATGTAAGAATGCGCACGGTTTGTCCGTCCTCGGCTTTGAAAAGAGAGGTTTCAAGACTATCGTCGCGCCGGCAGAGAATAGAAGTTTTGCCAATTCTCCGTGCATTTTGTGCGGTCAATGCGTAAGTGTTTGCCCCACGGGCGCACTTATGGAAGTGAGCGAAATCGACAAGGTCGATGCAGCGTTCAAAGCGGGCAAATACGTCGTGGTGCAAGCGGCTCCTGCAGTCAGAGCGGCACTCGGTGAAGAGTTCGGTATGCCTATCGGCTCACTCGTAACCGGCAAAATGGTTGCCGCGCTCCGTCGTCTCGGCTTCAAGAAAGTATTCGATACCAATTTCGGTGCGGACCTCACCATTATGGAAGAGGCAACCGAGCTTCTCGGCAGAGTCAAAGACGGCGGTGTGTTGCCGATGATTACGTCTTGCTCCCCGGGCTGGATCAACTATGCAGAGTATTATTACGGAGATTTGCTTGATCACCTTTCTTCATGCAAATCACCTCACGAAATGTTCGGTGCCATTCTCAAAACTTATTATGCGGAACAAAACAGCATCAATCCCGAGGATATGTTTGTCGTGTCCGTTATGCCGTGCACCGCAAAGAAATTCGAGAAAGAGAGAAAGGAACTCTCCACCAGCGGTCTTAAAGACGTCGACGCGGTTCTCACTACAAGAGAACTTGCCAAGATGATCAAGCGCGCGGGCATTATGTTCAACAGACTTCCCGACGAAGAATTTGACAACGATATCGTCGGTGAATACACGGGCGCAGGCGTCATATTCGGCGCGACGGGCGGTGTTATGGAAGCGGCTCTTCGTACGGCGGCGGCAGTGCTCGACGGCAAAGAGCTCGAACACGTCGAACTCAAAGAAGTCAGAGGTCTCGAAGGCATCAAAGAAGCGTCCTACAACCTCGGCGGTATGGAGGTCAGAGTGGCGGTCGCTCATGGCATGAAGAATGCAAAAGTGCTCCTCGACCAAATCAGAGAAGGTAAGAGCCCATATCACTTCATCGAGATTATGGGTTGCCCCGGCGGTTGCGTTGCGGGTGGCGGACAACCTTACGTCAAACCTTGCTTCCTTCCCAACGAAGACGCCGATATTCTCGACACTTTCCGTGCAAAACGTGCAGCCGCACTTTACCGTGAAGACGAGGGCAAATCCGTTCGTGTCTCCCACAAGAACTCCCAAATTCAAAAACTCTACGACGAGTTCCTCGGAGAACCCAATAGCCATCTTGCGCACGAGTTGTTGCATACTCACTATACTTCTCGCACCCGTTTCCCGAAGTAAAAACTGCGCTATTTAGCGAATAACTACGGCAGAGCCGTCCGAGAGTCAACTCATTTACGTTCAGTAAATTAGGGTTGCCTCTCGGGCGGCTCTTTCTTGTTCTTCATCTAAATATCGCAGTTTTTCAAACGCGTTCTTTTTTATGGAATATTCCACAATTATTAATTAATAATTATTAATTATTAATTTTATCG
>URUQ01000113.1 GCA_900551145.1 uncultured Eubacteriales bacterium | reverse complement strand
GTATAAGAGACAGAACCGATATAATTTGGCTTCCGCACTTTATTTTGTATTTTTTATAAAATTGATTTGAAATGTTCAAAACCTGCTGTTTTGTGCTTGTATGGTTGCGTTTATTCTTCCGCTTTTACGGAGTCTTTAAGCACTTCTTCCATTTGCGTTTCTTCGTCGGTAAGGCGTGTATAGACGTCTTCGGGAAGAGGCTTTTTCCACTTGGTGGTGAAGTAGAATATGACGGATACCACCATACCTACGCCCCAGCCGATAGGCCACGACCACCAAATTCCGTCAGTGCCGAGTGCCTTGCTGAGAAGAAGTGCAAGCACTACACGGAGTATCAAATCGGTGAACGTCGTTATCATAAACTTGACCATCTTTCCGCCACCGCGCAATACGCCGTCGCACACGATTTTGACCGCTACGACAAAGTAGAACGGGGATATGATACGCAAGAATTGCATGCCTACGTCAAGCGCGCCCGTCGTTGAATCTTTCATAAATAGCATAAGCAGATATTGTCCGCCGAACATGTACAAAAGCACAATAGGCAAGCACAATGCCCATACGAATACGAGACCCGAAATAAATCCCGGTTTGATACGGTCGGTTTTGCCTGCGCCGAGATTCTGGCTTGTGTAGTTGGATATTCCGTTTGCGAAGGTGAGGAAAGACGTCGTAACCAAGTTGTTGAGCTTTACGCTTGCGGAGTAGCCCGCCATAACCGCTTGTCCGAACGAATTGACGACGCTTTGAATGACGATGTTGCCCACGGAGATAAAACTTTGTTGGAGTATGCTCGGTATTGCGATGACGGAGATATCGCCGAGCACTTTCCACGAGAAAATTTTTGGCTTGGTATCCGCTTTGATTTTTTTCAGTTGCAAGAGTACGAAGATTACGGACAATACGCAACTTACGCCTTGGCAAAGGAAGGTTGCCCAAGCAACGCCCGCCACACCCATTTTGAAAGCCACGACGAACCAAATATCCACGCCGATGTTGGCAAGTGAGGATACCGCAAGGAATATGAAAGGCGTCCTACTATCGCCGAGTGCGGCAAATATGCCCGTCGAGATGTTGTAGAAGAAGACGAACGGCAATCCCCACACGTATATATTGAGGTATAGTTGCGAGTCCGCCATAAGATGATCGGGGGTGTTGATGAGTTTGAGAAGTTGAGTTGAACAAGTGAGACCTATCACCATCAATATCGCACAAAGCACCGCGCCCGAAATCCACGTGGTATATACCGCGGTTTTGAGGTCGGCGTACTTTTTTGCGCCGAAATATCTCGATACTATGACGGAACAACCTATGTTGCAACCGAATGCGAATGCAATGAAAATCAGCGTAATTTCATAGCTGTTTCCCACGGACGCAAGGGCTGCGTCTCCTATGAATTTGCCGGCTACGAAACTGTCGGCAAGATTGTAGAGTTGTTGGAAAATAATACTTCCGAAAAGAGGGAGGCAAAATTTGAATATAACGCTTGCAGGCTTTCCTACTGTTAAATCTTTTTGCATAATATGCCTCTAATATTTTTTACGCTCGTATTGTAGCCTTGTGCGCGCGCAATGTCAAATATTATACGAAAATCGCAATCGACGAGGGAGCGAATTTGCGAGATATTTGCATACATCGAGATATTTGCATACATTTTGCATATTGTGCGGAAATTTGCGCTTGAACCAATAGCGTTTGTATTATGAATTTTAAGTCAAAACACGGTACTTTTATATACATAAAACGACAATTTTCGCATAAAAAGATTAAAGGGGTTGAAAATTGTGCGGACGGTGGTATAATTATCGGGAAGTAATTTAGCAACAAACTAATAAGAGAAGAGTGCCACACCAATGAGAAGCCATAACGAGTATACATTCGGAAAAACCGTAAAACGTATATTTTTGATTATCGCTATAACTTGCTTGTCGATAACGACTGTTTGCTTGCTCTGTGCGTGCGATTCGGACGATATAAACAATTTATTTCAGCCATCCGCTTATATAACTTTTGTCCTAAACAACGGTGATGACGACATAATTTGGCAATACGGATGTGCCGTGCCGACACCCGAGAAGGACGGATTTGAATTTTTATACTGGTGCACCGATATCGAGTGCGAAAATAAAGCCGAAATAGATTTTGACGAAGCCCCTAAAACGGATATGACTTTGTATGCCAAGTGGAAAGAATTGCTTGACATCAAAGACGTCGTATTTGAAAATACGAGCGTCGTATACGACGGAAACAAACATTCTATCGCGGTCAATTTGCCAAGCGGTGCTTCTATCGAGTACGTGGGCGAGCACGAATTTATAAATGCGGGCACTTATACGGTGAATGCGATTATTTCAAAAGACGGTTGTAAAGATTTGAAAAAGAGCGCAACGCTCACCATTGAAAAAGCAAAGATTGACAAGGTTGAATTTGAGGGTGCGACTATCGTTTGGGACGGTGAAAAACATAGCATTTTCGTAAACACGGAACTTCCCGAAGAGATAAAAATCACATATACGGGGAACGGCGTAAGCAAAGCGGGTGAACATTTGGTCATTGCACACTTTGACGTCGGCGCAAATTACGAGAATATTGACGAAGTCAGCGCGATTTTGAATATTGAACCGCTTATGCACACAGTTACTTTCGATTACGGTGATCGCACCGAAACGAAGAAAGTCGAACACGGCAAAAGCATAGAAAATCCGCCGACTCTTACGGCAAGAACGGGTTATATCGCGACGTGGGATAAGAGCCTCGAAAACGTGACTTCGGATATGACGGTTTCTATTAAATACACGCTCGAAACGTACGATATCGTCTATAATTACGATTGCGATAAGACCGGTTGGACGTTGACTTATAATATCGAAACGGAAGTGATTTTGCCTATCGTTACGAGAGATTGTTACGTCTTTGACGGTTGGTATACTGCGGACGGAAAGAAAGCGGAAAAGATTGAAAGAGGCAGTGTCGGCGACGTTGTGCTATATGCGTCTTGGACGCCTATCGAATACAAAATTATTTTCCACGGTGAAAACGACGAGTATATAAACGATACGAATAATAAGGACAATTCCACTTTTACCGTTGAAAGCGAGACGTTTATCCTATACGGCGCGGTGAAGCACGGTTACGTTTTTGCGGGATGGTACGACAATCCCGAATGCGTCGGTCAACCCATAACCGCTCGCGAAAAAGGCACGCACGGAGACTTGCACCTTTACGGAAAATGGACGGAAGAGGTTTGATTGGCGTTTTATAAGTTTTTTTAGACAATCGATTTTTGAATTAATCTATAATTAATTTTTTTTGAATATTCTCAGGCATTTTTCGATGCGCAATCACAATATGCGTTTTTACATAATGAAAAGGGTATATTTTTTTGCGGAAAATGGCGTCGAAGAATCGACCAAATTCGACAATATCGCAAGGGTGCATATTGACAAATATATTAAATATACTTTATAATGATTGATAAGAAATACGTTCTACGAAAAGTGAGAACGCATTAGAAGGAGGAACAAAATGATAGCATTGACTTTGGCGTCCGATGCGGCGTGGATTGCACCGGTTGCGGTGATCTGCTCGTTGATAGTCGTGACGGCTTTGGTTTTCTTTATCGGAGGATATATGAAAGCTCCGCCGGACACTGCCTTTATTATTTCGGGCAGAGGCAAACGCCGTATTCTTATAGGGAAAGCGGGTTGGCGTATTTTATTCTTCGAACGTGTGGATAAGCTCTCCTTGCAAGTTATGCAAGTGGACGTAAAAACGAGCGAAGCAGTGCCCACCAACGAATTTATCAATGTCAACGTAGACGGCGTCGCAAACATCAAGATCTCGTCAGATCCCGTGCTTCTCGACCGTGCGGCAGAGGCTCTTCTCGGTATGAATCAAGAGGACCTCGTAAGACTCGTAACACAAGTTCTCGAAGGCAATATGCGTGAAATCGTGGGCTCTGTCGGACTCAAAGAGATGGTGCAAGACCGTCAAGGCGTTGCAAAGAAAATCACCGAAAACGTCGTCCCGGATATGGAAAAACTCGGTATCGAAGTGGTCAACTTCAATATCCAAAACTTCAAGGACAACGCCGGCACGATTGAAAATATGGGTATCGACAACGTCGAGCAAATCCGCAAGAACGCACAAATCGCAAAAGCGAACGCACAACGCGATATCGCAATCGCAACCTCACACGCAGAGGAAGAAGCAAACGCCGTAAAGGTCGAAACCCAAAAGAAGATTGCGGAGCAAAACGCAGAACTCGCCGTGCAAAAGGCGGAGATGCAAATCAAAGCGGACAACAAGCGCGCGGAAGCGGACGCGGCGTACTCCATACAACAAGAAGCGCAACGCAAAACCATAGAAATCACCGCCGCAAACGCAAACATCGCAAAGAAAGAGAAAGAGGCGGAGATTGCAGAGCGCGAGATTTCCATCAAGGAAAAACAACTCGACCTGTCTCTTATACACATCTGACGCTGCCGACGA
>URUQ01000112.1 GCA_900551145.1 uncultured Eubacteriales bacterium | reverse complement strand
CGTCTAATTCGTCGGCAGCGTCAGATGTGTATAAGAGACAGATATAATACTTATAAAGTATTTCAAGAGCGATAAATATAGTTTTTTGTTGCTTTACGGAGAGTTTATGGCAAAAATTAAAGACAGTTATGCAAGCTATTTGTTCCACGAGGGGACGAATTATCAAGCGCATAAAATGTTTTCGCCGACGCCCGGCGTAGAAAACGGCGTCGACGGTTGGGATTTTGCGGTATGGGCGCCAAACGCAAAACGCGTGTCCGTTGTTGGGGACTTCAACGGTTGGGACGCAAACGCAAATCCGATGCAAATGCAAGACGACGGCATATGGACGACGTTTATTGCAGGCGCCGAGCAATATCAAGCTTACAAATATGCGATTACGTCGCAAAACGGCAAGACTGTTTACAAGTGCGACCCGTACGGTTTGCATTTCGAGACGGCACCCGCCAACGCTTCCAAACTTTACGACATTTCCGGTTATCGTTGGAAGGACAAGAAGTGGATGAGGGAGAGAGAAAATTTCAACCCCTACGGCAGTCCTATCAATATTTACGAAATTCATTTCGGCTCTTGGCGCAAGTACGCCGACGGCAACTACATCAATTACAGAGCAATGGCGGACGAACTCATCCCGTACGTCAAAAAAATGGGCTACACTCACGTGGAAATTATGCCTTTGACGGAATATCCTTTTGACGGAAGTTGGGGATATCAGACCACGGGCATGTTTGCGCCCACCTCTCGTTATGGCACGCCCAAGGACCTTATGGAATTTGTGGACAGATGTCACCGTGCGGGCATAGGCATTATCCTCGATTGGGTGCTTGCGCACTTCCCGCGCGACGAGCAAGGATTGCGCCTCTTTGACGGCACGCCCCTTTACGAATATGCAGACCCCCGCAAGGGAGAGCACAAAGAGTGGGGTACTATGGTTTACGACTTCGGCAAGAACGAAGTCAAATCTTTCCTCATATCGGCGGCGATGTTCTGGTTTGACACCTATCACATCGACGGTATACGTTGCGACGCCGTTGCAAGTATGCTCTATCTCGACTACGGCCGCAAGGACGGAGAGTGGGCACCCAACCAATACGGCGGAAACTACAATCTCGAAGCAAAAGACTTCTTAAAGCAGATGAACACCGCCATACTTTCCAAGTATCACGGCGCACTCACCATTGCAGAGGAGTCCACGGCGTATCCTATGATAACCAAGCCCGCGTACGACGGCGGTTTGGGCTTCAACTTCAAGTGGAATATGGGCTGGATGAACGACAGTTTGCATTATCTGTCGCTTGACCCGTTTTTTAGAAAAGACAATCACAACAATCTCACCTTCGCAATCACGTACGCATATAGCGAAAATTATATTCTTCCCATCTCTCACGACGAGGTCGTCCACGGCAAGTGCAGTATGATAAACAAAGTTCCGGGAGATTACGACGAGAAGTTCGAGGGGCTCAAAGCGTTCTACGGCTTTATGATGGGACACCCGGGCAAGAAACTCAACTTTATGGGCAACGAGTTTGCGCAGTTTATAGAGTGGAACTACGCTCAACAACTGGATTGGTTCTTGCTCGATTATCCGCGTCATCGCACCTTCCAAAAGTTTATCAAAGATCTCAACGATTTCTATCTTGAAAACAAGGCCATGTGGCAACTCGATTGCACGTACGACGGCTTCAAATGGATAGTGGTTGACGACAATACGCAAAACATCGTGTCGTTTATGCGCAAGGCGGCGGACGGAGAGTATGTCATTTGCATTATCAACTTTTCGCCCGTGGAGCGTCTCAAATACGTTATGGGTGTGCCCGAGGGCGTGACGTACAAGGCGGATTTGTATTCCGCACTCAAAAAGTACGGCGGTGAAGAGGAGCGTCGTCCCTCGTTTAGAGCGACGGCAAAACCCTCGCACGGTTATCCGTACTCTATTAAAGTAAATATTCCGAAAAATTCGGTTATGTTTTTGAAACCTGAATATAAGGAGGAGAAATGATGAGCAAAATATCCAAGAAGGAATGCATTGCAATGCTACTCGCGGGCGGACAAGGCACGAGACTGGGCGTTCTCACGTCCTCGGTTGCAAAACCTGCCGTTCCGTTCGGAGCGAAGTATCGCATCATCGACTTTCCGCTTTCCAACAGCATCAACAGCGGTATCGACACGATAGGCGTGCTTACTCAATATCGTCCGTTTGAATTGCACCAATACATAGGCAACGGTCAACCGTGGGATCTTGACAGACTCAGTGGCGGTATCTACGTTTTGCCTCCGTATATGGGCGCAAAGTCGGGCGAATGGTACAAGGGTACGGCAAACGCAATTTATCAAAACATAGATTTTATCGATAACTATAACCCCGATTACGTAGTAATTTTGAGCGGTGACCACATCTATAAGATGGATTATCACGATATGCTCAAAGAGCACAAAAAGAATAACGCCGATTGCACTATCGCAGTGCGCGACGTTCCCATAGAAGAGGCAAGCCGTTTCGGTATCCTCAACCTCAAAAAGAACAGTAAACAAATTGAGGAATTCGAGGAAAAACCAAAACACCCCAAGAGCACCAAAGCGTCAATGGGTATCTATATCTTCACGTGGGAAAAACTTCGTCAATACCTCATCGACGACGAGAACGACAAAGAGAGTGAAAACGACTTTGGCAAGAACATCATTCCCAAGATGCTTGCGGACAACCAAAGAATGTACGCTTATCAATTTGACGGATACTGGAAAGACGTCGGTACAATCTCTTCTTTGTGGGAAGCCAATATGGATATTCTCAACGGAAGCGAACTCAATCTCGACGACGACAAGTGGAAGATTTACGCGCGTAACAACGCCGAACCGCCACACTACGTATCATCCACGGGCAGAGTTATCAACTGTCTCATCAGTGAAGGTACGGTTATCGACGGCACGGTGCGCGACAGCATAGTGTCCAACTCTTGCAAAATAGGCAAGGACGCTTATGTGGAATCGTCCATAATTATGCCGGGTGCGGTCATCGAGGACGGCGCGGACGTCAGATACTCCATCGTGGGTTGGGACGCTGTCGTCGGCAAAAACAGTATGGTCGGTGAGACTTTGTCCCACTGCAACCCCGGCGAGTGGAAAATCAGCGTAATCGCACCAAACTACGAATTGCCTGCCAATTCCGTCGTCGGCGCAAACGAAATGATAGGTTAAGGAGGAGAAATTATGAAAAACAATACGATGAGCATCTTGTTTGCTTCGGACCCCGACAGCCATCTCAACGATTTGACGATTCATCGCACTACGGCGTCTCTTCCGTTTGGTGGCAGATATCGTCTTATCGACTTTACCTTGTCCAACCTCGTGCACGCCAATATCACGACTATCGGTATTGTTACTCGCAACAATTACAACTCTCTTATGGACCATCTCCGTATGGGCCGTGACTGGGACTTGAACAGAAAAAACAGCGGTCTTACGCTTTTCCCGCCCTTCGTTTTCAACAGCGAACACGAAGTGTACAAGGGCAAAATCGAAGCTCTTTACAATTTGCGCGGATACCTTATGAACAACAACGAGGAATACGTCGTCATATCCAACACCAACATTGCGTGCAACATCGATTTTGACCAAGTCGAAGCGTTCCACATCAATAAAGGCGCAGATATCACCGTCCTCACGTACAGAACGGACGACGTAAACGCCCGCAAACTCATAATCACGTCCGACAAGAACGACAGAATTACTGATATGAGATATGCCGTCGCAAGCGATGCCGGCAAGCAACTTTGCAATCTCAATATATACTTCATCAAAAAGGACTTGCTTATCTCTCTCGTGGACAACGCTTACGCACACGGTTGCTACGATTTTGAGAAAGATATTCTTCAAGCAAATCTTGCGGATTTGTATATAATGAATTACGAAGTCAAAGAATACATTGCCGTTATCGATCGTATTCCGACCTATTTCAAAGCAAGTATGGATTTGCTCAAACCCGAAGTGAGAGAGGCTTTGTTCTACAAGCACTCCACCATACTCACCAAGGTCAAAGATAGCGTCCCCGCAAGATATAAAGAGGGTGCAAACGTCAAAAATTCTATCATCGCCGACGGTTGCGTCATAGACGGCACTGTTGAAAACTCCATTCTTTTCCGTAGCGTCAAAGTGGGCAAAGGTGCAGTCATTCGCAACTCCATCGTTATGGAAGACACCATCGTTATGGAAAACGCAACCCTCGACTACACCATCACCGACAAAGACGTCATCATTCAACCCAATCGTGTATTGAGCGGGTATGAGACTTATCCTATGGTCGTCGTCAAAGGCAAAGTGATTTAATCACGCTATTTGGCGTGATGCGTCGTCAGTGCGCATCCGCTCCAAAATCACGTACTAAGTGTACGTTTGGTTTTGTTTCGGATACACACTTCCTCGCCTGACGCTCAAATATCGTGATTAAACAAGTTTGAGCACGCTATTGAGCGAATAACTTCGCAAATTGCGCCGAATGCTAAACACGTGTCACTTATCTCTGCGAGATAACTTGACACA
>URUQ01000111.1 GCA_900551145.1 uncultured Eubacteriales bacterium | reverse complement strand
ACACCGTCTAATTCGTCGGCAGCGTCAGATGTGTATAAGAGACAGATATTATTCTTTTCTTCAAAGTGCCGACGTCTTTTATGAGCGTTACGCCTTTTTCTCTCCCTCAATACAACTCTTCTTTTTTAGATGCATATCTTACAACTCTTCCGTGTAATACACGTACGCGCCGAGGTCTTTGAACTCTTTTGCTCCGACGAGCGCGTTTACCGCGTCAAGCGCATCTTCAACGGACGTTTCACTTGACTTTTGGCCGGATTTTGCGTCGGATTGTGCGGAATTGTCCGCAGTTTGCCGTTTCCGTCGTTATTTTTCGTATTCTCTTTCGTGTCGAGAGTATTATCCGCACACAAGTCGTTTTCACCCTCGACGGAGAAAATAAGTCGAGTTCCGTCGCCTTTCCCGTATTTTTCCTGTCAAACGCAAGAGGTCAAAGGCAACATTTTTACGTCAAACGAGGCGTCGTCTCCTATCTCGATAATCGTTCCGCCCCTTTGCGTAAAACGCTTTTTTATGCCCTTGTAGGCGTTGTAGTCTATGCTCATACCGTAAGTGAGGCGTATACCCTTGTACGTTATAGAAAGCGTATTGAGGTGGTCGTGCCCCATAAACATACCCTTGCAACTTCCAAACTCAACCATTTGCGGGAAGAACTTTCCCTCGACGGTCTTGGGATAGCCGAAATAGTTGTCCTTTTCTTGCACGAATCCGCAATGATAGGTTGCCTCTCCCGAGCCGAGATAGCACTTTTCCCAGCCCTCTTTGAATTCCTTGGGCGGGATGTGGAAAAACGCGAGCGACGGCACTAAATCTCTGCCTTTCGACAAGTCGTTTATAGTGTTTTTATACCACTCGATTTGGTCGTCGTGAATAGTGTCGAAACCGCTGAAAAAGTTCCACGTAAGATAGGCGTTGCTATCAACAAACATAAGTGCGACGTTTATAGTTCCGTCCTCGTTGAGTACGGGTATACAATAGTTGCCTATTCCCGTAATCTTATCCTCGCCTCTTTGAAAGTGGCAATGTGGCATAGACGCGTAAAAGTCGGCAAGTGCCGACTTGTTGCACTTTGCCCACACCTCACTATCGTGATTGCCGAACACCACCGTCCACTCGACGCCGAGGTCTTCCATAACGGACGCAAACATTTTGCTTGCTTTGAGGTTGTTGCACGAGCCTTGCAAAAGCCACGGCATGGGATACACCATATCCCCTGTTACGACGACGAAGTCGGGCTTTGCGTTCTTTACGATTTTGCGTACGGCGTCAAGCGCAAGTTTGTCTTTCTTGCGCGTAGATACGCTTCCGCCGATATGGATATCCGTAAGTTGCAAAATGCGCAGCGGTTGCCCCGCTTTTTTTATTATGACTTCTCTGCCGTCACGCTTTTCAAATACCGCCGACATATCACTCCTTTTCGTCACAATCGACGGTTGATTGGTCGTTTTTGACGTCTTTAAACTCGATTTTTTGCACTTCTTCAAGTTGCGCTTGCTCATTGAGTTCTGCCGCTTCATCGAGTGCGCCTTCCGTGCCTTCGCTCAAAATCTCACCGTTTCCATCGTCCGAAACGACGATTTCCACGACGTCCTCGGGATTGACTTTGCCGTACAATTCCGCAACAAGCGCCTCTCTTTCTTTGCTCTCTTCGTCGGTGAGTTGCTTGCCCGATTTTCTTGCCTCGATGAAGTATCTTATGCGAGTGAGTTTTTGGCTGTTGACCTTATATTTGAAGGATGCAAACAATGCGAATGCAATCAATACCGCAACGGAAATTCCGAGAACGAGTCTTGTTGCGGTCAATGCGCTCTGAGGTTGAAGTTGATCTGCCGGAAGCGTAGACTTGTATCCGCACCACTCGAGAATCCAACCCGACACACCGATTGCAAGTCCGCCACCGACTTTTCTTGCAAGAGTCATCATACCGCTGTATGTACCCGTTTGCCTTGCGCCCGTTGCCATTTCTCCGACGTCAACCGTGTCGGGGAATATAATCCACGGCATCATTTGCGCACCGCCGAAGCCCAAGCCCATTATGAGCGCAACGACGGGAACGAGCCATTCGGGCGCCCAACTCGGGTCCATAACCGCAAGCATAATTCCGCCTCCGATATAGAACGGAAGCCCCATACGGAAAGCAAATTGCTTGCTTTTTTTGTCCATCATTATACGAGCAAGAGGGAACATAACAACCGCCGCCACCATCATGGGTGCGATGATAAAGAGCGATGACATGTCCATGCCCAAAAGTTTCGTACCGCGCCATACGTCCGTTGCGTACATAACGGCAAGGGCACTTATCATATCCATACACGCAAACGCGCTGACGTACATTGCGATATGCCAACGATACGAACGGTTTTTATACGGTTGTGCGTAACTGTTGAAAAACTTCTTTGCGTTGAACTTTTGTTTGGGAGTCTTTGGATTGATGCGCTCTTTTACGAAGATACCGCAAATAATCAACCCGCCGCCAAAAAGCACGCCGAAAATTATGCTCATCAACAACCAGAATTGCACGTCGTCGATTTTGGGCATAAACAACCATTTTTCTTTATTTGTTTTAAGTGCTTCGATGAAAAGAAGCGGCAACGCGTATCCGATGCCCGAAGCGGCGGCAGTAAATACGAGTTTTACCGTGTTTGCATTGTTACGCTCTCTGAACGACGGAGTTATATCGCTTGCCATAGAGCAGTAAGGCACCTGCGTAACCGTGGAACAGGTGTTCCACAACAGATACATTACGATTATGTATGCGGTAAATCCGCCTACGGACATTCCCCAATTTCTTACGGGGAGGAAAACGAGGAATATACACAAAAGCAGGGATATACCACCCCAAAACATATAAGGTTTGCGTCTGCCGTATTTCCCGCGCGTATTGTCGGAGATAAAGCCCATAAACGGGTCGGTTATAGCGTCCCAGATTTTGGCAAGCATCATAATGGTCGATGCCAAGCCCGCGCTTACGCCGTTGAATACCATATACGCAAGCATAACGCAATTCATCATACTTACGCCGCCGCCGTCCATCAAACCGCCTATACCGTAGGCGAGTTTTTCTTTGAGCGGAACTTTGTCCTCGGGGCTTATGGGATTCAAAGCCACGGTGTTTTCCTTGTTCTTTTTCACGTGATACCTCGCAAAAATTTGATTTATCCCTATCATATTAGCATACGCGCGCACGCATAACAATAGAAAATTTTGCATTTTGGCACACAATTATCTCAAAAGCCACCTTTTTTACCGCTAAAAGCACGCCCTATTGAGCGTCTATTGACAATATCGCATCGAACTGCTAAAATATAATTTGATAAGAATACACGTTTCGTATTGAAAAGGTGGAATATGAACAAACCTATTATCGCGATAATGTACGACTTTGACAAAACTCTTTGCACGCGAGATATGCAAGAGTACACTTTTATTCCGAGTCTCGGCATGCAACCCGATGAGTTTTGGGACAAAACGGCGGAAGTTGCGTCCGAACAACAAATGGATAGCGTGCTTACGTATATGTATTGTATGATCAAGCAATCCGAGCGCATTGGCAAGCCCTTCTCTCGCGAAGACTTGACGGAATGCGGAAAGCATATCGAATATCTCCCCGGCGTCGAGGATTGGTTTGAGCGCATCAACGAATACGGCAGACAAGCGGGCGTCGAGGTTGAGCACTACGTGCTTTCTTCCGGTCTTAAAGAGATCATCGACGGTTCGAGCATCGCAAAGCACTTCAAAAAGATATTTGCAAGCGAATTTTTGTATCAAGACGGCAAGGCGGTCTGGGCAAAAATGGCGGTCAACTACACCAACAAAACACAATTCGTCTACCGCATAAACAAAGGCGTTTTGGACATCAGCAACAACGTCGACGTCAACGCCTCCAAGCCCGAAAACGAAAGACGCGTATATTTCAACAATATGATTTACATCGGCGACGGACTTACGGACGTGCCTTGTATGAAACTGGTCAAGCTCTCGGGCGGACACTCCATTGCCCTCTATCAACAAGGACAAAAAGACAAGGTGCAACCCCTTCTCAAGCACGAGCGCGTGGATTGGATATTCGAGGCAGACTACCGCAAAGACGAAGCGCTTGACAAGGCAATGCACAACCTCATCAACAAACTTGCGGTTGACAACCAACTTATCCGCCTCAGCAACGCCCAAAAAGCAGAGATTAAGTAAGAGTTTGGGGAATAAAAAAAGAAATTATAGTAAAAAATTATAAAAATTCGGAAAATTCCGTTAAACGCTCGCAAAACTGCGAGCGTTTTTGTTTATAAAGTATACTCCCCACCGCGCGTTTGCTTTTAAGGCTGTCAAATAGATGAAGAACAAGAAAGAGCGTACTTATTAATGGAATGTGCTTATTCGTAGTTGGAGGCGCAAGGCGCCGACCGCATCGAGCGCCAAGCTCGACGAATAGTACAAGAGAGCCAACGAGTGTTGTTCTTTTCGTTGGCGAACGAGTGGCATAATAAGTGAACGATACTTGTCTATGCGCGTGCCGAGTGTTGCCCCCTGCGGAGCAGTT
>URUQ01000110.1 GCA_900551145.1 uncultured Eubacteriales bacterium | reverse complement strand
TGGGCTCGGAGATGTGTATAAGAGACAGGACTCTTCTCCATACTTATGGGCGAACAACCAGAGCTTCGTCGCGAGTTTATCGAACAGAACGCGAAACTCGTCACCGACTTGGATGTATAAGGAGTGAATTATGGCAAACATAAGAGACGATAAAAACAACGAATATGTCCAACATTTAGCCAATTCGAACGTCAAAGACGTCGAAATCAACGGTGAGCTTAAAAAATCGTTTATCGCGTATGCGATGGCGGTCAACGTATCCCGTGCAATCCCCGACGCAAGAGACGGTTTGAAGCCCGTCCACAGACGTATTTTGTACGCAATGAGCGAGCTCGGCCTTACTCCCGACAAGCCCTATCGTAAGTGCGCTATGGTCGTGGGTGAAGTGCTCGGTAAATATCACCCTCACGGCGACAGTTCCGTATACGACGCAATGGTGCGTCTCGCACAAGACTTTTCCATTCGTTGCCCGCTCATCGACGGACACGGCAACTTCGGTTCAATCGACGGCGACCCTGCGGCTGCTTACCGTTATACGGAAGCAAGACTTTCCAAAATCGCTTTGGAAATGATCCGCGACATTGACAAAAAGACGGTTGACTTCTATCCCAACTTCGACGACACGCGTGAACAACCCGTGGTATTGCCCTCTCGTTTCCCCAACTTGCTCGTAAACGGCTCTGACGGCATCGCGGTGGGTATGGCAACGTCCATTCCTCCTCACAATCTCGGTGAGGTTATCGACGCGTCTATCGCGCTTTTGAAAAATCCGGAAGCCACGGTCGAAGACCTTATGGAATATATCCCCGCGCCGGACTTTCCGACGGGTGCGCTCATCTTGGGCAGACACGCAATCAAACAAGCGTACAAGACGGGACGCGGCGGTTGTATTTTGCGCGCGAGGGCGGAAATCGAAGAGATGGCAAACGGCAAGAGTCGTATCGTCGTCACCGAGATACCTTACCAAGTAAACAAAGCAAAACTTATCGAGAACATCGCAGACCAAGTCAAAGACAAACGTCTCGAAGGCATCAGCGACCTTCGCGAAGAGACCGACCGTCACGGTATGCGTATCGTTATCGAGCTCAAAAAGGACGTCAACGCACAAGTCCTTCTCAATCAACTTTACAAGCAAACGCAAATGCAAACCAATTTCAGTATGATTATGCTTGCGTTGGTTGACGGTGTGCCTCGCGTGCTCAATCTCAAAGAGATTTTGGAGTGCTATATTGCGCACCAAAAGGACGTCATCGTACGCCGTACGCGTTTTGACCTTGAAAAGGCACAAGAAAGACAACATATCTTGATGGGGTTGCATATCGCGCTCGAAAACATCGACGCTATCGTGGAATTGCTCAAAAAATCCCGCGACAGACAAGACGCTATGGCAAAACTTATGGAAAACTACGGCCTTAGCGACAAGCAGGCGGCGGCAATCCTCGATATGCGTTTGCAACGCTTGACGGGACTTGAAGTCGAGAAAATCAATGCGGAACTCGAAGACCTCGACAAGCAAATCGCATACTTCAATATGGTGCTCGGCAGTGACGAAGAGATTGTCAACATCATCATCAAAGAGTTGGGCGACATTAAGGCGCAATACAACACCCCGAGACTTTCCGAGCTAACATACGATTACGGCGATATAGATATCGAAGACCTTATCGAAAAAGAGGACGTGGTCATCTCCATGACTCACGGCGGATATATCAAGCGTATGCCCGTTGCGGAATACAAGGCGCAACACAGAGGCGGTATGGGTATCACCGCTCACAAGGCAAAAGACGAAGACTTCGTCGAGAGAATATTCACCTCCAACACGCATGAGAGACTTATGTTCTTCACCAACAAGGGCAAAGTGTTCACACTCAAAGCGTACGAGATTCCGGAAGCAACTCGCAACGCTCGCGGTAGGGCGGCGGTAAACCTCTTGCAACTCGAACAAGGCGAGAAGATTCAAACCATTCTTCAAATGCCCGAAGATAGAGAGAATAAGTTCCTTATGCTTGCAACCAAGCAAGGTCTTATCAAAAAGACGCCTCTCGAGGAATACGATTCCATCAAGCGCAACGGCAAGATTGCAATCAAATTCAACGACGATGACGAACTTATCGGCGCGGCAATCACCACGGGCAACGACGAAGTTCTCGTAGCGTCCAGTGCGGGTATGAGCATCCACTTCAACGAGAAAGACGTACGCCCCGTAGGCAGAACGGCAATGGGCGTCAAGGCAATGAATATCGACGAAGGTACGACGCTCGTGGCGTTTGACGTAGTGCATGAGGGTGACGAAATTCTCACCGTCACGTCAACCGGTTACGGCAAGCGCAGTTCCGTTGCGGATTATCCGATTCAAAACAGAGCGGGTAAGGGTGTCAAAGCAGGCGTGTTCAACGACAAGACGGGCTCACTAGTGTGCTTGAAAGTTATCCCCGCAGACACCGACGTCATGATGATCACCGACAGCGGAGTCATCATCAGAGTGCAAGCGGACGAAATCAGCAAGATCGGCAGAGCAACGCAAGGCGTGCGCATTATGAAACTCAAAGACGACAAGTTCAAGGTTATGGCAATCGCTCTCACTCCTCACGAAGACGAGGAAGAAGAGGTTGAGTATGACGAAGACGACAACCCGATTGTAGCAGAAACCGAGGACGTTCAAGCGGTCGAGGACGAAGTGGAAGAAACCACTCAAAACGACCAAGACTAACGTTTATCATTGCAAAAACGAGGCATAAAACCTCGTTTTTTGCAACATGGAGGAAATTATGGAAGAAAGAAAATGGTTTAAAGAGATGTCCGTTTATCAGATTTGGCCACGCTCGTTCTGTGACGGAAACGATGACGGAATAGGCGATCTCAAAGGCGTTTTGAGCAAGCTCGAGTATATAAAGAGTCTCGGTAGCGACGCTATTTGGTTCTCACCTTTGTACGCCTCTCCGCAAGCGGACTACGGCTACGACATTGCGGACTATTACAATATCAATCCCGAATACGGCACTCTCGACGATTTCAAGGCGGTGCTCGACAAGGCGCACGCACTCGGCATGCGCGTCATTATGGACTTGGTCATCAACCACACGTCCGACCAACACGATTGGTTCAAGAAGAGTTGCGCTCGTATAGAGCCGTACACCGATTTTTATATTTGGCGCAAAGGCAAGGGCAAAGACGGTAAGAAAGTCCCCAACAACTGGATGTCCACTTTCCCCGGCAGTGCGTGGGAGTACAACGAGCAAAGAGGTGAATATTATCTCCACCTCTACGCCAAGGAACAACCGGACCTCAATCACGACAATCCCAAGGTGAGAGAAGCGGTCAAGAACGTTATGCGTTATTGGCTGGATATGGGCGTGGACGGCTTCCGAGAGGACGTTATTACGCAAATAAGCAAGGTCGAAGGCTTGCCCAACGGCAATTGGCTTATGCCCGCTTCGAGAGGTATGGAGCATTACAACAACGGCCCGCATATCCACGAGTATTTGCAAGAATACCGCGAGGTTTTGAAAGATTACGACGCGTTCCAAGTGGGTGAAGCTCCTCTTATGAATACCAAGACTGCGCTTACCTACGTCAACGAGAACAAGAAAGAGCTCGATATGATGATATCCTTCCAACATATGCAAGCGGATTGTATCATCATAGAGTGGGTGCACACACCGTTCAGTTTGCCCAAGCTAAAAAAGACGTTCAACGAGTGGCAAACCAAGCTTTACCATAGAGCGTGGAACGCCAATTACCTCGAAAACCACGACCACGCGCGTATTATATCCAGATACGGCAACGAGAATTTCAGAGTGGAAAGCGGAAAAGCACTCGCAATGGCGTATACCTTCCTCAGCGGTACGCACTTCGTCTATCAAGGGCAAGAAATCGGTATGACCGCACTCTACTTTGACAAATACCCCAAAGGCACAGACCCGTGGGCGCAATTCAAGGACGTTTCCACGTTTTGCGTGCGTGATTTGATGCGCAAGTTCGGTTTCAGCGATAAGCATATTCTCAAAGTCGCGCATACCGCCGCTCGCGACTGCGCTCGTACGCCCGTGCAATGGAACGGCAAAAAGTACGCGGGTTTCTCTACAGTCGAGCCTTGGTATACCGTCAATCCGAACTATCCCGAAGTCAATGTGGAAAACGCCTTGCAAGACGAAAATTCCATTTGGTATTTTTATCAACGCGCAATGGCACTCCGCAAAGAGTATAAGGACACCGCGGTTTACGGACAGTTCAAGCTTTATCTGCCTCATGACAAGCAACTCTTTGTCTACGACAAGATAGCCGAGGACGGCAAGTCCAAACTCACCGTCGTCATCAACCTCTCCGCAAAACCCGTCCGCGCTTCAAAAGTCGCGAAATATATTCCGACCGATGCGACGGAGTTGTTGTCCGTCTACGACGAAGATTGGAGCAAAGATTTACGACCCTATTCAGGCAAACTCTTTTTCACACAACTTCACTAAATAGCGCCTAACTTTGTCAGCACCCCGAGTTTCGCAAATCACGTACGATTTAGTACGTTGGGTTTGCGCCCCTCGGGGTGCTTTCGCGTTATTCATCTGTTTTG
>URUQ01000109.1 GCA_900551145.1 uncultured Eubacteriales bacterium | reverse complement strand
AGATAGGAGTCCGTCTCGTGGGCTCGGAGATGTGTATAAGAGACAGTTTATATACAACGTGATTTGCATACCGATTGCGGCGGGTGCGCTCTCATTCGATCCCGTCAACGTCACGCTCACCCCGATGATAGGCGCGGCGGCAATGAGCCTTTCAAGCGTATGCGTGGTGCTCAATGCACTGCGTCTCAACCTCGTCAAACTCGACCGTCACACTATGCGTTCCAAACACCATGTAACGCTTGACACGTCAAATATTTTGGCGCGTTTGCAAGACAATAAAAAGGCAAAAGAGCAATCGAAAAAGTCGCAAAACACACATGAAACGGACGAGAAAAACAATCAAATGTCCGCAAAAATCGATACTAATACAGTCGCAACGCAAACCGCTTGCAACACTGATAAAGGAGATAATAATATGACCAAAACTTTGAAAATCGAAGGAATGATGTGCTCGCACTGCGTAGCACACGTAAAGAAAGCACTCGAAAGCGTTGAGGGCGTCAATAACGCAGTCGTTTCTCTTGACGATAAATCCGCCGTCGTCACCCTCTCGAAATCGGTTGACGACTCGGTTTTGACAACCGCCGTAAAAGACGCCGGCTACGACGTAGTATCAATCGACTGATAAAAAATAATAGCAATTTCACAATTAAAAAATAGGCTACTCGAGCCTATTTTTTATATAGCACATTCGTAACTCCTCTAAATGCAATTTTCCCCCTTCCTCACGGTGTTTGGACTTCGGCGTTTGCGCACCGCAATCCGCCTCGTTCGCTTTGGCTACGACACATTCACCGAATGTGTCGCTTAACGCGTCGCGCCCATATTCCGTTCCCCCTCTGCACTTCGTTTGAGGGTACCCACGGAACTGCTCCGCAGGGGGACACACGACGCGATTGACTTCGTAGCAATCGCTATTCCGTCGCTTCGCTCCTTACGGCACGCGCATAGAAAAGTATCGTTCTCTCATTATGCCACTCGTTCACCGATAAAAAGAACAACACTTATAGGCTCACTTGTACTAATCGTCAAGCTTGGCGCTCGGTGCGGTCGGCGCCTTGCACCTCCACGCTACGAATAAGCACATACATTTTATAAGTTGATCTTCTCTATCTAATCAATCGTTTTGCCGTTCTCGGGTCGAGGTCGTAGACGAAATTCTTGTCCTCGTCTCCGTGATAGTCGCTCCCGCCCGTCGGCAAAAGACGGTATTTTTCGGCAAGTTTTCCGAATGCGATTTTGTCTTGTTCCGTATGCGAGGGATAATTGATTTCTATGCCGTCGAGACCGAATTGTTTTAGCCCGCCCAAGAGCAGTTCGAGACGTTTGTCGAGGAGATACTTTTTGGGGTGCGCGACGGATGCAAATCCGCCGTACTTTTTTATGAGTTTCACCGCCTCGACGGGTGTCAAACGCCTGCACTCGCAGTACGCTTTCGCGCCCACCCCGAGATACTTGTCAAAGGCCTCGTTGGTATTCTTACAATATCCCGCTTTGACCATTGCGCGCGCCATATTCATGCGCCCCACGCCATCACTGTCAAAGTCGATATCGATATCTATGCCGAGTGTTTGCAGTTTTTGCGCAATGCGTTTGTTTCTATCCTTGCGCATATCCTTGACCGCACGCAATTCTTGCACGAAATAGGGGTTTTTGTAGTCGATATTGTATCCTAAAATGTGTATTTCGCAAGTTGAGAAAGTGCTGAGTTCAATTCCGTCAACAAATTTTATACCCAGTTTTTCCGCCTCTTTTCTGCCCTCGTCAAGCCCGTCCACACTGTCGTGGTCGGTGATTGCCATCACGTCAAGCCCTTTATTTTTTGCCCAATGCACCACTTCGATAGGCGTCTTCGAACCGTCGCTTTTCGTTGTATGAATATGCAAATCAGCCTTCATTGTCGTAATCTTCCTCAAACGTAATTTCGCCATCGGGGGCGCTGTCTATAAGTGCTTGCATATCAGGACCTTTCTCGTCGGAAAGGATATTGACTTTGTTGAGCTTTTTGCCGATAATACGTGTGCGTTCTTCCGCATTTTCAAGCGACTTTTTGACGCTGTCGAGTCTGTCTCCCGTTTGGCGCAAGTACTTGGTGAACATCGCAAAATCGCTCATAAAACTTTGCAAAAGTTTGCCAATTTCCGTGCTTCTCTTCTCTATCGCAACGCTTCTGAATCCCATTTGCAAGCTGTTGAGAAGCGCGGCAATCGTAGTCGGGCCGCACACGACGATGCGATATTTGTTTTGGATATCTTCTACGAGTCCTTCTCGTCTTATTACCTCGGCGTAAAGGCCTTCGGTGGGCAAATACATAATGGCAAAATCGGTGGTGCGAGGCGGAACGACGTACTTGTCGCGTATGCTCATAGCCTCGCTCTTTACCCTTGCCGCCAAAGCCTTGCTTGCACTTTCAACGCCGTCGGCGTCACCTTTTTCGGACGCTTCGACGAGCCTTGCGTAGTCCTCGACGGGGAATTTTGCGTCAATCGGCAACATAACTTCTTCGTCACCCTTTCCGGGCATTTTGATGACGAAATCCACCATATCGTCGCTCCCGCGTTTTATGCGCACTTGCTTTTGATATTGCTCGGGAGCAAGTATTTGCGCGAGCAAGTTTTCAAGCGCGACTTCACCCCACGTACCGCGCGTTTTGACGTTTTTGAAAATGCGATTGAGGTCGCTCACTCCCGTTTGCAAATTTTGCAATTCACCGAAAGTACGATTGATTTCTTCGAGTCTGTCGTTGACGATTTTGAAAGATTGATTGAAGCGTTGTTCAAGCGTCGCACTCAATTTTTCGTCGACGGTTTCGCGCATTTTGTCCAGTTGCTTTGCGTTGTCCTCTTTCATTTCCTTTATGCTTTGCTCGTTTGCGAGGCGCAAGTTGGCAATGCTTTGAGCGGTGGTAGTCTTGACGTCTTCAAGCCCCTTTTGCGTATTGTACATAAATCTGTCCATACGCTCTCCCATCGCTTTAACGTTATCGTTTTGAGCGTTTATCGCACCCGTGAGCATAGAATTTCCCATCTTGATATCCATATCGATATCGTTTTTGAGGCGCGCGTTTTCATCTCTATATTCCTCGATGGTCACGCCTTTTTCACCGCCATCGCGCTTTTTGAGCATTAGGACGCACGTCACAAGCGACGCAAGCGACAACACGGCGCATATTGCAAGCAACACGTAAATTCCCGTCATTTTTCCTTCCCTTCTTTGAGTTTTTTATTCATTCTTTCGATATAATCGAGAGCCTTATTTCTATCGTTGAGCGAGGGGTTCATCACCGTGTCTTCCCAAAGCGCGTTAAGCACTTTCCCGCGGTCTTTTTCCTCTATGCCGAGCCTCACGAGGTCGTCACCGCTCACTTTGAGGTCCTTTATGCAAAGCGGAGTTCCGTCCTCTTTGAGCTCTTTTGCCACGAGCGCAATTCTATTTTCTTTATCGTCGCGCCCGCAAGAAGCGATTGCGTCCGCACGCATAAGCGCGCACAAATCGTCGACGATATCCATATTTTTTGCAACGAACCTGCGTAGTTTGTTTTCGGACATATCCCCCGCAAGGTCTACCATATGCCACCTCACCAGCCTAACCGCACGCTTGGTGTAAGCGGTGGAAAATTTCAACCTATCGCACACGCTTTTCATCATCTCCGCGCCGATAACGTCGTGCCCGTGCATATTTCCGTATCTTTTCACCGCCTCGGCTTTGCCTATATCGTGCATAAGCGCGCAAAACCTAATATTCTGCGGAGCGACCTCGTACGCCTTTACGCTATGTTCGTACGCGTCGTACAAGTGATACTTTTTGGGCTGTTCCAATCCTTTGAGCGCGGAAAGTTCGGGAAGTAGCATATCTACAAGTCCAAGCTCGTCCAAAAGTCGCAACCCCTTTACGTGCGCAGTGGGTAAAATCAGTTCTTTATGTTTTGTGTCCGCAACGAAGATTTTGCAAAGTTCTTCTCTTATGCGCTCCACAGCCAAGTCCTTGACGCGCCACGCGTTTTGTTTTGCCACGTCAAAGGTGTGCGCCTCTATCTCGAAGCCGAGTTCGCTTGCAAATCTCACCATACGCAGTATTCGCAATCCGTCCGCCTCGAACACGTTTTGAGCGTCATCCGCCGTTGATATAACCTTATTTTTTATATCTTTCAAACCGCCCGTAACGTCCACGATTTTCCCCGTCAAGATATCCTCGTAAAGCGCGTTGCACTTAAAGTCCCTACGCCTTGCGTCAAGCAAAATATCATCGGTGAATTTGACTTGATCGGGGTGATGTTTTCCGCTGTCTCTATCGTAACTATCCGTGCGAAAAGTGGTGTATTCCGCCACAAAATCGTCGCTTGAAATATGCACCGTGCCCATACGCAAACATTTATCGGAAACGACGAAATCGGTATTTAACAATATTGTTTTAACTTCGTCAACCGTCAGTTTGGAACAAATATCAATATCGAAGCACTCCGTGCCGAGCAATTTATCGCGCACGCAACCGCCCACGAAATACAGCGTGGCATACGGTGCAAAAAGCTGTCTCTTATACACATCTGACGCTGCCGACGAATTAGACGGTGTAGA
>URUQ01000108.1 GCA_900551145.1 uncultured Eubacteriales bacterium | reverse complement strand
CGTCGGCAGCGTCAGATGTGTATAAGAGACAGGTATATTAATATACAATCATAATTACGCACGCATATTGCGAAAAACAAACGTGTGTGTTACAATTATATGTCCAAAGACTCAAAAGAGAGGGAATTATGGCACATAGGTTGACCAAAATCACGATAATCGTGTTGCTGATTTGTATATCGGCAGTTTTGGCAACCGCTTTTTCTCTTGACGGGGTTGTCTGTGCGGCGGACGGTAAAATCGGCGTCGTAGTGACCGCAAGTTTTGAAAACGATGCAAAAGTTTGGAACGCTTCCGTTGACGATACGCGCGTTTGGACGGCGCACGGCGAGTTTTTCACCGGGGAAAAGGTCTATTATTCCTTCAAGCAATCTTTATCCGCCGTACTTTTTCAAAGAGGTGTTATATCTTCCGACGACAAGAACTCTTTTGATAGGGATGCCGCGAGCTGGGATGTAAACCGATATTTCGATTTCACTTTCATATTCCCGACAATGGGCAACGTATCCGCCAATAAGACGAGCATAACTTACACCAAAGACGCAAGCGATGCCGTCGTATCGGTTGACGGGGCAGGCGCAATCTTCGAGTTTTGGTCAAGCAGGCTCGACTATCGAAAAGCGGGCACTACGGACATCAAACGCCTCTCTTCCGACGTCTTTTCAACATCCGTAGCGTTTGGAAAAGGCGTCGACGCAGGGGAGTATCGAGTGGGCTACGTCGCAATCGAAAGATTTACTTTTGACGGCAAAGTTTTCGACGTCGAAAGAGCGGGCGCAAACGAGATAACCGTTTCAATCGGCAAAGCGACACTGACCGCTCCGAGGGTGAACGTTGTCGAGGCGGAATACGGCGTAACGGTGGCTCAAATCTCATCGCGAATACGCGGTGCGATAGGCGACGAAGAGTTTTTGAGCACGGGAAGCGGAGACTTTATTCTTCGTGACGCACAAACAGACGCAATCTTTGACGGCGTAACCGACAAAGGCGCGCTTATCCCAGTGCCGAGAGAGCAAGAATACACTCTCGTCTACGACTTTGAGTCCGATAGCGGAAACTATTTTACGCTTGAAAATATATCTGTAAAACTTCACGTCAATCCGCGAAAAATCACCGTTCGTATATCCGACGTATATACTCTCGCCGGTGAGGATCTCATACCGCTTGAAAACGTAGGTTATACCATAGACGACGCACTCGTCGGAAACGATACGGAGGACGATTTGGGTATGCGTCTCAACTGCTCGGCAGACAAGGACGCGGCGGGCGTATATCCCATTACCGCTACTTTCGATAACCCCTATTACGAGGCGGTGAGTGCAAGCATTCACGGCGGGTTCGTGCAATACGGTCGGTATATGGTCTTTGCAAAACGAGTGAGCGCAACCGCGCCCGACGGCACGGTATTTGACGTGTATTACGATAAAGGTTTTGTGGAAATCAAGACCGCAAAAATCACTCTCATCGACGCACAAAGTGCCTTGGACGGCAAGAAAATCACGTGCGCGTATAGGATAGAACTTGCCGACAACGACGGCAACGTCATAGACCCCGACGGCAACTATTACGTGTCTTGGAAAGGCACGATTAACGACGCAAAATACGTCAGTATCGGGTTGGACAACGCCCTCGAAGAGGTGAGCGCGTATACGGGCGGAGTGCCTCTTTCAAAGGACGATTGCGAAATATATTTCTATGTTGACGATATCGCTCCCGCCTCTCGACAAGGTTGGGTTGACGTGCTTCTCGTATCGCTTGCTACGCTCTTTGCCGTAGGCCTCGTTGCTGTTGTCGTATCTTGTCGCAAGGCAATGAAAATCGGTGACGTTTTGCACGATACAAGCGTTTATGAACGCAAAACAGGCACGTCAACCGACGATTGTGCAAATATGAATAAAAACGGGGAGGAGGACGGCGAATGAAAAGCAGAATAAAGAAATCTATTTGGCTTATATCGGTCGCAATTGTTATCAATATCGCGCTTGCCACAATCAAAACGTACGTCGGCCTCAGTTCCAACAGTCTATGTATAATGCTTGACGGAACGAACAGTTTTTTTGACGTCATTACTTGCCTCGTTACGCTCGTGGTATTCATATTCTTGCTTGTCCCGAGAAACGAAAAAGCACCTTACGGTTACGGCAGAGGAGAGTATCTTGCGGGCTTTATCGTGGCGGTGGTATCGGTGATTGTGGGAGGGCTGTTCTTTATCCGCTCGCTCAATCGTATGGCAATGCCCGAGCCCGTATGGTTCGGTCTTCAAAACTGCATACTCATTTCCGTTGCGATCCCTATAAAACTTGCCGTAGCCATTGCGTATTATGTTGCCAACAAGAAAATAAAATCCTCCGCGATAAAAGCGATTATGCTGGACAGTTTTCTCGACACGGGTATGACTGCAACGTCGCTTATATCCTTTGCGGTGTCGGCAAGAGTGGATTATGCGGTTGACGCGATATTCGGCATAGTTATGAGCGTCGTGATTATCGTGGTGGCAATCAAGATGGTTGTTGAAAACGTGCGCGCGATAGTTGTCGGAGACGGTGCAAAAGAGGAGAAGAAAGCAATCGAATACGCATGTGAGCGTAGAGGCGTGCGCCTTACGAAAACGGTGCTTCACGATTACGGTTACGGTATGAAGGTCGGCAACGCTTATTATAGCGGAGACGACGTTGACCCGCTTGAAATGAGCAAAGAAGTCTTGGACAAGACCGGCGCGGAAGTAGTGTTTATACGAGACCATAATTTTGAGAAAAACGATTGTTGCGAAGAGTGAAAAATAAAAAAGCGCTCTGCAATACGAAGAAAAATAAAAAGATTATATATCAATGACAAGGAGGCAAAAATGAGCGACGAAATCAAAAACGCCGAAGAAAAAGCGGTGCAAGATGAAATCGAGCAAACGGAAGACGTAAGCGTAAACGAGCAATCTTCCGACGAAAAGGTTGAGGGTATTCTTGGTGAATACAATGGCAAAAAATCCGCAAAAGCCAAGAAAGAAAAGAAAAAACTCACCCCGGAGCAAAGAAAGAAAAAGACCGTAAAAGCCTTGATAATCACGGGCGCGGTATTTCTTGCGATAGCAATCTTTTTCAGCGGTTGCGCCATAGCGACTACCGTCAACACCAACGCGCTTTTGACACAAGCGAAAAACAACTTCCAAAAGGTGGAATACGATAAGGGTGCGGACGGCAACAGCTTGCAACTCAAACCGACATTCGACAACGAGCTCGGTTTTTGGACATTCACAAAACCCGCAGACAGGGAGTTCAAAGTTTTGCAATTTACCGACGTACATATCGGTGGCGGTTCGTTCTCGGGACAAAAGGACACATGGGCAATGAGTGCCGTCGCAACCATGATACGAGCGGAAAAACCCGACCTTGTAGTCGTCACGGGTGACATCGCATATCCCGTACCTTTCCAAGCGGGCACGTTCAACAACCTCAACGCAACCAAGATTTTCTCCAATATGATGGAATCTCTCGGCGTTTACTGGACGTTTGCGTTCGGCAATCACGATACCGAACTTTACAGCCTCTATACGCGCAAGGACATCTGCAAGTACTACGAGGACGCAAACTTTGAGTATTGTTTGTTCCGCGCGGGCTTCTGCGATGACGAAGATGTAATCAGCGACACCTCGAGAGGCTTTGGCAACGACATGATAGTTGTCAAAAACCCCGCAGGTTCTGCCAACCCCATCAACCAAGCAATCGTAACCTTAGATAGCCACAGCTACACCGATGGTGACTATTTCGGAATCGCATGGAAGTATGACAATATCCACCAATGCCAAGTCGATTGGTACGAAGAAAAAATGGATATGCTCAAAGCCAAAAACGGCGGCGTCGAAGTCAACAACCTCGCATTCTTCCACATTCCTCTCGCAGAGTATCGTGAAGCGTGGGCAAACGTCATCAACAGCGGGAAAAAGCCTCAAAGCGGTGACGTAATCCAAGGCAACGGCTCGTCAACGACGTTTATTTACGGCAATATGGGTGAGTCCGACAAGCAGAAGAACGGTGTTCGCACCTACGGCGTATTCTGCGGCAGCAGCACGGACAACATCTTCGAGGCGGGCTTGACTCACGGTATGCAAGGCATCTTCTGCGGACACGATCACTACAACAACTTCTCCGTCCTCTACAAGCGTGACGGAGACTCCCGCGGTATCCGCCTCACTTACGGCATGTCTGTCGACTATCTTGCCTATCCCGGCATCTACAAAGAGCACTTACAACGCGGAACTACCGTCATCACAATAAACAGCGACGGTGTGTTCGAGAGCGCACCACGCAATTATTATTCCTACGGTGTCGCTCACGAACGCGATTAAGAGCCACTAAACGGCGAATAGCTTTGTCAAAGCCCCTTGCCCATCAACTCACGTACGTCAATGTACGTTAGGGTTGCTGTGCAAGGGGCTTTTTCGCGCTCTTCATCCGTTTAGTGGCTCTTAATCGCGTTCGTGCATTTTATGTCTATTTATTGTGTTTTAGTTGTGCTCTTAACGTATGTTTTAGTGCCGTCGTAACTCATTTAATTAGAATAACCCCCTCTTTCCGGACACGCCGGCATTTCTAAAAACAATTAAATACAACTTTCCCCCTTCCTCACGGTGTTTCCCCTATTCCGTTCCCCCTC
>URUQ01000107.1 GCA_900551145.1 uncultured Eubacteriales bacterium | reverse complement strand
CACCGTCTAATTCGTCGGCAGCGTCAGATGTGTATAAGAGACAGAGTTTTCTATCACCCTTTTTCTCGCCCAAAGTGCGGGCGATATCGGGGTTTTTGACAAACTCCATAGTGATAGTTTCCGCTTTGATTTTGTTTTCGTAACGCTTTTTGGGTCTATAATCGGCGGGTGCTGCCGCCATAATCGCGATATCGCAACCGTCAAATTCCGCCTTGCAAACGTCAAGCATATCGAGAGTCGAGGTGACGTGAATCGCCTTTTCGACACAACCTGGGACTTTGACGCTCATATTGCCGTATACGAAAACGACGCTTCCGCCTCTATCCGCAACTGCCTGGGCAAGAGCGCACCCCATCTTTCCGCTGGAATGATTGGTGATAACTCTAACGCCGTCGATATACTCTTCCGTACCGCCCGACGTTATAAGCACACGCTTATCCCTGAAGTCTTGCACGGGAGTGAGATAGTCTACGATTGCGTTTACGATTTCAACTGGCTCTGCCATTCTGCCCTTTCCGACCACACCGCATGCAAGCAATCCGACGTTAGCATCACAAAATAGCGCTCCGCGCTCTTTGAGTATGCGCATATTTTCAAGCGTCGCTTCGTCCTCGTACATGTTGCAGTTCATCGCGGGGCAAATGAGTTTTTGCGCCTTGGATGCAAGATACGTAGTGGTAAGCATATCGTCGGCAATGCCTTGCGCAAATTTTGCGATAATATTTGCCGTTGCGGGCGCAACTACCAAAATATCCGCCTTGTTTGCAAGCGATATGTGGTTGATATCAAACTCTTTGACGGGCTCGAACGGATTGGTAACGACAGCGGATTTGGACAACGTTTGGAATGTCAAAGGCGTAACGAACTCTTGGGCGTGATCAGTCATAATCACGTCCACGTTCGCACCGAGTTTTTTGAGTCTCGAAACGATTTCGCAAGATTTGTAAACGGCAATTCCTCCGCTTACGCCCAAAACAACGTTCTTTCCGTAAAGCATTTTAGTCGTGTACGATTTTGATTTTGTCTTCGTAGATTTCCTTGCAAGCAAGGGAAATGGGCTTCATTCCGCTCTTTGCAAGATAGTCGCTCTCGCTTGTGACGAGTTCGCGCGTGCGCTTTGCGACGGCAACGGTGAGTGCGTATCTGCACTCTGCGTGTTTGATGAGTTTGTCGATTGGTGGATCGATCATCATAATGTTTGTTCCTCCGATTTATTCATAGTTATACTTTTAATATTCAACCATTCGTCAATGTGATTGCTCTCGATAATTCGATTTTGCCCTTTTGCAAATCCGCTTTATCGAAATCGGTCAATTTGACTTTTTGGCTTGAAGTTCTTTTCTGCGATTTTCCAAAAACGCCACGATTTTGTCCGAGCAGTCTTTTGCAACGTCGTTGACCACTACGAAATCGTAATACGGTATGCTCTTACTCTCAAATTCTATCTCATCAAGGCGTTTTTTTAGGCTGTCCGGCGTTTCCGTACCTCTGCCGACGAGGCGTTTTTTAAGTTCTTCGAGCGACGGCGGATTGATAAACACCGTCACGCAATCGGGATATACTTTTTTGACGTTCATCGCACCGACGCTGTTGATGTCGAGCAAAATATCGTATCCGTCTTTAAGCAGTCTGTCCACTTCGCATTTAAGCGTACCGTAACAGTTGGTAAAAGTGCGCGTATGTTCCAAAAACTCGTCGTTTGCAACTTTCTTTTCAAACTCGTCCTCGGTTACGAAATAGTAATCGATGCCCTCTTTTTCACCCGGTCTCGGCTTTCTCGACGTGCAAGACACCGAAAATCTCAAATTCGGCATAGCCTTGAACATATTTCCGATAACCGTACTTTTGCCAACACCGCTAAATCCGGATATAACGATGAGCAATCCCGTTCTTTGCATAATATCTTCTCCGTTTCAAATCTGCGATTTGGGAGCAATCTCAACTCAAATTGCACGTTTGAATGTAAAATGTATTGCTTTTTTTTATGCCCTTATCAATATTTTGCTACGTTTAGGATATAGTCGCAAAATCGCGACTACATATCATTCGATATTTGCCGCTTGCTCGCGCATCTTTTCGATCTCGTTCTTGATTGCAAGCACTTGGGTGGTTATGCGCATATCGTTTGCCTTTGATCCGATCGTGTTGGTCTCGCGATTGAATTCTTGCACGAGGAAGTCCATTTTTCTGCCCACGGGCTCGTCGCTTTCAAGAAGTGCGCGCATATTCACGATATGAGTGCCGAGTCTGGTGATCTCCTCGTCGATTGCACAACGATCGGCATAAAGCGCAACTTCGGTTGCAAGGCGTTGTTTGTCTACGAGCGTCGGCTCGACGACTTCGGCAATGCGGGCGTTTAGCTGTTTGCGATAATCTTCCACAACAAGCGGAGCATATACCTTGATTTTGTCCAAACTTGCTTGAATATTGTCAAGTTTTGAGGAAATATCCGCTTTTTGCGACAATCCCTCTTTGGCTCTCATTGATTTGAGGTTTTCAAGCGCGAGGGAAAGTGCGCTCATAGTAAGTTCACCGAGAAGTCCCTCATCCTCGACGACTTGTTTTTTGACAACGACGTCGGGCACTTTTAGGATCGTTGAAAGCGTAACGTCGTTTTCAAGCCCGGTTGCGTCTTGGAGTTTCTTCACCGCACAAAGATAATTGTTGGCAACGTCTATGTCCACGTCGTAAGCAGAGTCGTCCGCATTTTTTTGCTCGTAAGTGAGATAAAGTTCGACGTGACCTCTGGAAAGGTTGGAAGAAATAAGTTTTTTGATGCCGTCTTCGACAAACAAAAAAGTGCGAGGCAACTTGAAGTTGCAGTCCAAAAATCTGTGATTTACGGTCTTGAGTTCCACGACAACGGTCTTGCCGTCTTTTTCGGCAATACCCTTGCCGTAACCAGTCATACTATACATATACGCGTACGTCCGCCTGTAATAAAATTTTATTAATAATATCACAATTTAATCGTCAATACAAGCGTTTGCAAAACATTTGGAAAAACGCAAGCGAAAATTCGCATAATATCCGCAAAAAATAATTTGTTTTTGCGAAAACGAGCAAAAATAACTAAAATCATCGAAGGTCGGCAACGAAAAAAAGAGCGCAAGAGGCTCTTTTACAACGATTTATTGTATTATCGGAAAATTATCTGTTCTACATTGATCGATATTTGTCGTTACTCGATACCGAGCATTGACTTAAACTCTTTCTCGTCAATGATTTTTATGCCGAGTTTTTGAGCCTTATCGAGTTTTGAGCCCGCGTCTTCACCCGCAAGCACGATATCCACGGTTTTGGACACCGAAGAAGCGACTTCACCGCCGTTGTCTTCGATAAGTTTGGTTGCCTCTCCTCTCTTATACGTAGGAAGCGAGCCCGTAAGCACCACTTTAAGCCCCGAAAACACGCCTTGCTTTTGTTCCTTTTCTTCAAACGTGATACCGCTTGCAATCAGTCTTTCAATGAAATTTACATTGTTAGAATCACGGAAAAACGTATAAACGTTGTCGGCAAGTATATCGCCTATGCCGTCTACTGCGCCGAGTTCCGCTTTTGAAGCGTTTGAAAGATTTTCAAGTGTTCTAAACCGCTTAACCAAGTCTTTTGCCGTCTTTTTGCCTATACCGTCGATTCCGAGTGCGAATATAAATCTATCGAGCGTGGTATGCTTTGATTTTTCGATTGAAGAGAGCAAATTTGCAATCTTTTTGTCGCCGAAACCGTCAAGACCGAATAGGTCGGGAGCGGTCAAATTCATCAAATCTACCGCATCCTCCAAATGTGTTTCGTTATACAAAAGTTCCGCCGTTTTTTCACTGAAACCGTCAATGTCCATTGCGTCTTTTGATGCAAAATGGTCAAGTTTCGATACAATTTGCGGTGCGCAATTATCCCCGGTGCAATACAGAAACGCTCCGACCTCTTTCACGGGTGCGTGACACACGGGACACTCCGTCGGCTTTTCGATGACTTTTGCGCCGTCAACTTCCACCGCAACGCCCATAATCTCGGGAATTACGTCGTTACTGCGCCTAACGAACACTTTATCCCCTATTCTAACCTTCTTTTTGAGGATATCGCCGTAGTTGTTGAGTGTGGCTCTTGACACGGTAACACCGCCTATATCGACAGGTTCGAGCACGGCAATGGGATTGAGTTTCGCGCTTCTCGACACTTGCCAAATCACATCGTCGAGCGTCGTGGTCATCTCGTCTGCTTTGAACTTGTACGCAACTGCCCACTTTGGAAATTTTTCCGTAAAACCAATCTCGTCACGCAGTTTCACGTCGTTGACCTTGTACACCACGCCGTCGATGAGATAATCGAGTCTTTCGCGCTTTTCACCCGTGTTGTCGGCGTATTTCATAGCGTCCTCGACAGTATGAACTACGTCAAAGTCACCCTCCACTTCGAAGCCTTGTTCTTTCAAGAACTCGCGCATTTCGCATTGCGAAGCAAACGGTCTTTCGCTATATCCAATATTGTACGCCATAAAGGACAAACCTCTTTGAGCGGTTACGCTCGGGTCGAGGTTGCGAATTGCGCCCGCCGCGCCGTTTCTTGCGTTTTTGAGTGGATCGGAAGCCGTTTCGTTGTATCGTTTGAGTTGGCTCAAACGCAAAATGCCTTCGCCTTGTATCTCAATTTTGCCCTTATATTCAATGGTTTTGGGAAGTTTTTTTATGGTGTTGACT
>URUQ01000106.1 GCA_900551145.1 uncultured Eubacteriales bacterium | reverse complement strand
TCTTATATATTGCGCTATCGTTCGCTTGTCTTTTGTGTGTGGAAGCCTTGTGGGTCAGTACAAGCGACTGTGACGTGTTGTTGCGAAGCAGTCACACAAAGCGCAGTGGCATAATAAGAGAAATGCCCCTATCTATGCGAGCACCGAGTGTTGTCCCCCGCTACGCGGTCGCCGTGGGTTCCCTCAAGCAAAACGCAGAGGGGGAACGGCGATAGGGAAAACACCTTGAGGAAAGGGGAAAGTTGCATTTATTATTTGAAAGAGGTGGTTATTTAATTTAAGGAGTTACGACTACCCCCCCTATTCGTTGCCTACTAATACACGCACTCGGCGCAAGATAAATAATTGCAATACAGCATAAAAAAACGACCCACCAACGCAGGTCGTTTTTTTATGCTGTATTGCAATTATTTATCCGCTTTGTCGCAATCTGCATTGTCGCAATCTGCATTGTCGCAATCTGCTTTTGCGTCGCAAGCGTCACAATTGTTGTCGCACTCAGCGTTTTCTTCCTTCTTTTCTTCCGTTGCGGGTGCTTGGGGAGCTTGAGGTGCATCGACTTTTTCAAGCACGTAACCGACCGCTTTCTTGTCGATAACGATGAGAGTGGGATTGTTTTCAGTGCCTACGTTGACGATGAGGGTGTTGTCTGCGTTCACTTGTGTGATTTTACCGACGATACCGCCGACTGTCATAAGTTTTGTGCCGACTGTAAGATTATTGAGCATATTTTGTTGCTCTTTTTGACGTTTCTTTTGAGGAACGACCGTGAGAACGATCATTACGACGAAGACAACGCCGATGATGACATACATAGCCCAAGGCGGCAAAGCCGCAAGTGTAGAGACGAACATTTTTACTCCTTATTCGCCAAAGAGGCGATACATTATTGAATTTATGTGCTTAAATCATACACGATGAATGATAGATTTGCAACAAAAAACACCGATTTTGTCCAAATATTAAATTCGATTTAAGCAATTTTTTGTCTATAAGCCGTTTTTTATCCTTTGTACTGCTCCATAAACTCCTTGCGGAATTCGTCAAATCTGTCTTCCAAAATCGCTTGACGGATATCAGCCGCAAGCCTTTCAAGGAAGCGGATATTGTGGATTGAAAGCAGTCTTCCGCCCATAATCTCGTCGCTCTTGATGAGGTGACGGATATACGCTCTCGTGTAGTTCTTGCAAGCGTAACAGTCGCAATCGGGATCGATAGGAGTAAAGTCCTCTGCGTATGGTGCGTTGCGGATTGTCAAAAATCCTTCTTTGACCATTGCCGTGCCGTTGCGAGCAATACGCGTGGGGAGCACGCAGTCAAACATATCCACTCCCCTTGCGACGCCTTCTACGAAATAGTCCGCCGTACCGACGCCCATAAGATAATGCGGTTGATCTTTTGGCAAAATCGGTTGCAAAACGTCGAGCATTTCATACATTTTTTCCGCGCTTTCCCCCACGCTCAAACCTCCGATTGCGATACCGCATTTGGCGTAAGGCACGGTGCGCTCGGCACTCTCTTTGCGAAGGTCGGGAAAAATATTTCCTTGCACTATCGGGAAAAGCGTTTGGTGCGGTTTGAGCTCGACTTTCGAGCATCTATCCAACCATTTCAGCGTGCGTTCCATAGCGTCGCGCGCTTTGTCGTGGGTGATATCGGGAGGCGTGCACTCGTCAAAAGCCATAACAATATCGCTTCCCAGAGCCTTTTGCACTTCCATAGACTTTTCGGGTGAAAAGAAGTGCTTGCTTCCGTCTATAAAACTATTGAACTCCGCACCATCGTCTGTAATTTTTCTCAAAGACGAAAGCGAGAAAACTTGGAAACCGCCGCTGTCCGTGAGTATTGCGCCGTCCCAGTTCATAAACTTGTGCAAACCGCCCGCTTTTTCTATGAGTTCATGCCCCGGGCGCAAATACAAGTGATATGTATTCGACAGCAAAATTTGCGCGCCCGTCGCTTTCACTTCTTCGGGGGAAAGCCCCTTTACGGTTGCCTTCGTGCCTACGGGCATAAAGCACGGCGTATCGATAACGCCGTGTTCGGTGTAGAGTTTTCCCACTCTCGCACCTGTCTTTTTATCTTCATGTAAAACTTCAAACTTCATTTTGGTCCTCAAATTATTATCGTTGACATCAATTTTCAATTGAGTATTCGTTATCTCATTTCTCCCACCAACTATAAAATGCAACTTTCCCCCTTCCTCACGGTGTTTCCCCTATTCCGTTCCCCCTCCGCACTTCGTTTGAGGGAACCCACGGAACTGCTCCGCAGGGGGACACACTCGGCACGCGCATAATAGGGACATTTCTCTCATTATGCCACTGCGCTTTGTGCGCCGGCTACGCAACAACACGGCGCAGTCGCTTGTACTAATCGTCAAGCTTGGCGCTCGATGCGGTCGGCGCCTTGCGCCTCCAACTCCGAATAAGCACATTCCGTTAATAAGTATAAAATAAGCTGTTTTGCTCAATAACGGCTTATTAAAAAATGACGATATTTATATGAAGAACAAGGAAGAGCCACTTGAACGGACAGCCTAACGTACTTGGCGTACGTGACTGGACGAGCAAGTGGCTCTAACGCAGTTATTCGCTAAATAGCGTCATTTTTTAGCGGCTTCTTCTTCGCGCTTCTTTGCATCCGCAATAATCTTATCATTATTCATTGCGGGCACTTCTTCGTAGCGAACGACGTGCATTTCAAACTTACCGCGACCTTGCGTCATGGAGCGGAGGTCGGTTGCATAACGGAACATTTCCGCTTGCGGAACTTCTGCGGTGATGATTTGTTTGCCGTTTGCCATATCCGTACCGAGGATACGACCGCGACGCTTGTTCATATCGCCGAGGATATCGCCAAGATACTCATCGGGAACCGTGACTTTGGCTTCTACGATAGGTTCGAGGAAGCACGGACCGGCTGCCGCGATACCGTCTGCGTAAGAGAGTTTTGCAGCGGTGACGAATGCGATTTCCTTGCTGTCGACGGGGTGATATTTACCGTCGTAAAGCGTTGCTTTGAGGTTGACCATCGGATAACCTGCAAGTACGCCGTGTTTGATAGCTTCACGCAAACCTTTTTCGACTGCGGGGATAAATTGACGAGGAACTGCACCGCCGACGACTGCGTCTACGAACTCGAATTCACCGTCTGCCGCGCCCGGCTCGAATTTGATGAAAACGTCACCGTATTGACCAGCGCCACCGGATTGTTTCTTGTGTTTGCCTTCTGCTTGTGCAGTCTTGCGGATAGTCTCGCGATATGCGACTCTCGGTTCTTGCCAACTGATGTCGATGCCGAGTTTGGCTTTTACGCGCTTGCACATAATGTCGAGTTGCGCTTCACCAAGACCGCTGATGAGAACGTCACCGGTTTCGACGTTCTTTTCCACCTTGAAGGTTGCGTCTTCTTCTTGCATCTTGATAAGACCTTGAATGGCTTTTTCTTCGTCTTTGAGGGCCTTAACCGCATAAGAGATAACGGGCTTGGGGAATTCGATCTTCTCAAACTCGATCTTGTTGTCCGGAGAAGATACCAAAGTATCGTTGGTGTTGGTATAAACGAGTTTTGCAACAGCACCGATGTCACCTGCGTTGAGGCAATCGACGGGCTCTTGCTTTTTGCCTTTGAGGACGTAAAGAGTACCGATTTTTTCGGGTTTGTCAACGCTTGCGTTGTACACTGAGTCACCGCTTGAAAGCTTACCGCCGAGAACTTTGAAGATAAGAAGTTTTCCGACGTACGGGTCAACAACCGATTTAATGACTTGTGCGGAGAACGGAGCGGACGGATCTACGCCGACTTCGGTCTCTTTGCCGTCAACGATTGCTTTGATTTTGTGCGCTCTTTGCGGGTGAGGCATAAGGTCGACGAGTTTGTCCATAAGTCTTGCAACGCCCTTGGAAGTTTGTGCGTTACCGGCAACGAGCGGGACGAAAATATCGTCTGCGATTGCTTGGTGCAAACCTTTTTGGATCTCTTCTTTGGTAAATTGCTCACCGTCGAAGAATTTCATCATAAGCTCTTCGTCGGTTTCTGCAATCAATTCCATAAGTTTGCCGTTGAATTCTTCGACTTCGCCTTGCAAAGATGCGGGGACTGCGATTTCTTTATTGGTGAGGTCGAACGCTTTATTGTTGAGGACGTCTACGACACCGACCATCTTTCCGCCTTCCATAATGGGGAGTTCGATGGGGATAACGCTCTTATATTTTGCCATAATCGCTCTTGCAGTGCCTGTAAAGTCGCTGTTGTCTTTGTCAACTGCGTTGACGAAAACAAGAGCCGCAACTTTCTTTTCTTTGCAAAGGTCAAGAGCTTTTTCGGTGCCGACCGTCAAAGAGCCGGATGCGCTTGTAACGACTACCGCACTATCGGCAGCGTGCAAAGCCGCAATCATTTCGCCTTCGAAATCGAAGAAACCGGGAGCGTCGAGGATATTGATCTTGGTATTGCGGTAAAGCGCATAACCGAGAGACAAAGAGATGGATATCTTTCTCTTTATTTCTTCGTCGTCGTAGTCCATTGTCGAAGAACCGTCGTCTACTTTGCCGAGACGGTCGATCGTCTTCGCTTCAAACATCATAGCTTCTGCGAGGGATGTTTTGCCCTCGCCTGAGTGGCCGATGAGCGCAACGTTGCGGATTGAATCTGTATCAAAAATCTTCATAATTTACCTCTTTTGAGTAGATAGTGATATTA
>URUQ01000105.1 GCA_900551145.1 uncultured Eubacteriales bacterium | reverse complement strand
TCGTCGGCAGCGTCAGATGTGTATAAGAGACAGCGATTACCAAAATCCTAATGCGGACGGCGGTGTAGACGGCACGGTTGACTGATAAGCAAAAATTATCGTGAACGGTTTTGGCGCAACCATCGTTGCGCCAAAACGCGTATATTATATCATAATTGCGACTGGGTCGCAAAACCAACTATAAACTATGGCAGCAAAGAATTATTACGAAATATTGGGCGTAAGTAAGACGGCAACCGCGGACGAATTGAAGTCGGCATATCGTCAACTCGCCAAAAAATACCATCCCGACGTGTTTGCGAACGCTTCCGAGCAAGAAAAGAAGGACGCAGAGGCAAAGTTTAAGGACATCAATCACGCATACGAAGTGCTGTCCGATCCTCAAAAAAGAGCGGCATACGACACTTACGGAGACGAGAACGGTCCTCAAATGGGCGCAGGCGGATTTTCTGGCGCGGGCGGAGCAGGCGGCTTCGGCTTCGATATGGATGACATCTTTTCAAGCATATTCAGCGGTTTCGGAGGCGGTTCGACTCGTGCAAATAGAGCAAATGCTCCTCAACGCGGACAAGATATACTTGTGGGCGCGACGATTACGTTTGAAGAGGCTGCGTTCGGCGTGCAAAAGATGGTCAGCGTAAAGCGCGTGGAAAATTGTCCGGACTGCAACGGCACGGGCGCGAAGGGCGGAACGGCTTTCAAAGTTTGCTCGCAATGCGGTGGTAGCGGTCGCGTGACGATGACGCAACGCACTCCGTTCGGTCAAGTCAGCACGCAAGGCGTATGTCCGACGTGCGGGGGCAATGGCAAGATTATTACGGATAAATGCACCTCTTGCGGTGGCCAAGGCAGATTTGAAAAGGTACGCGAAGTCAAAATCAATATACCGGCAGGTATCGACTCCGGTCAACGCGTAAGATACGACAACGAGGGACACTCGGGTGTCAACGGCGGTGAAAAAGGCAGTTTGTACGTGGAAGTGAGAGTGCTTCCGCACAAGTTGTTCACCAGAAACGGCTTTGACGTACAACTTCAAGTGCCCGTATCATTCTCCGACGCAACGCTCGGATGCACTATCCAAGTGCCTACGCTTTATGGTCCGAAAGAACTCAAAGTGCCCGAATGTACTCAAAGCGGTACGATACTTACCATCAAGAATTACGGCATAAAGAAGCTAAAAGGCGTCGGCAAGGGCGATATGTTCGTAAAGATTATCGTCGAAGTGCCAAAGGGCGTTACCAAAGAGCAAAAAGAGTTGCTCAAAAAGTTTGACGCAAGCATTGACGAAAAGAAGCAGTACCCCATCAAGAAAGCGTACGAAGAAAAACTTAAATAAGCAAAAACTGCAATCTAATCACACAGATTGCGAGGAATACTAATGAAATACAAAACTATTACGGTTTTTACAAACCATAACGACGCCGACCTCATCTCATCAGCTATGTTTGATGCAGGTGCGGGCGGTGTTTCTATTTTAGACAAACAAGACTTCCTCGACCTCGTAAAAAGCGACGTAATTTGGGACTACGTGGACGAAAGCGTGCTCGAACAAAGCGATGTGGTGAAAGTATCCACTATGTGCGAGCCTACGGACACTGATTTTCTTGGCAATTTGCAAGCGAATCTCGAAGAAATGAAGAAAAACGGCGTGCAATTCGGTGAAATTCTAATAGGTGACATCGACGCCGCGGACTACGAAAACGAGTGGAAAAAGTATTATAATCCCATTAAAACCAAGCATATAACCATCGTTCCTACGTGGATTGACTATAAAGCGAGCAAGGGCGAGAAAATTATGCGTCTCGACCCGGGTATGGCGTTCGGCACCGGTTCGCATGCAACGACGAGAATGTGCCTCGAACTTATGGACGTTAACGGTAAAGACGTTATAGACGTAGGTTGCGGGTCGGGGATACTCGGCATTGCGGCAAAGATTTGCGGTGCAAAGAGCGTTTATATGTGCGATATAGACGAGCAAGCGGTTGAATTTGCTCGTCAAAACGCCTCGCTCAACCACGTTGACGCCGTCATCGAGAGGGCGGACTTGCTTGAAGGTGACAGACAAGCGGACTTTATCTTTGCCAACATTACGGCGGATATTCTTATGCGCTTTTCAAAGAGTATCGGCAAACATTTGCGCAAGGGAGGTATCATCGTTTTGTCGGGCATAATTGACACGAGAGAGGCGGAAGTGGTACAATGTTATCGTGACGCGGGATACGAGATTATCGAGCGTCAAAGCATTGACGATTGGCGTGCTTTCAAGCTCAAAAGAGTCGATGACTGAGATTGTAAAAATATCAAAATACACGGTTAGATTATGGAAATAAGACGCTTTTTTGTAAATCCCGAAGCCATAGTTGGCAATACCGTCACCGTTTGCGGAGACGAGTTTTTGCATATGACCAAAGTGCTTCGTTACAAAGTGGGGTATAAGGCTATAGTGTGCACAAACGACGGTTTGGAAAGACTTTGCACCATAAAAAGCGTTTCAAAAGACCAAGCCGAACTTACGGTGGACGAGGTTAGAGTGCAAGACAAGAAAAACGTGCACTTAACCTTGTTTGCGGGCGTACTTAAAAACAACAAACTCGATATTGTCGTGCAAAAGGCGGTGGAACTCGGAGTGGATAAATTCGTTCCATTCGCGTCCCGCAATTGCGCGGAAACTAAGTTTGCAAGCGATAGGGCAAACAAGATTGCGCTCGAATCCGCAAAACAGTGCGGATCGGCGTATCTCACCGAGGTTGAGAACGTCATATCGTTTGACGATATGCTCAAACGCTTTTCGACCTTTGACAAGGTGTTGTTTGCCTACGAATACGAAAAGAAAAACCGCATAAAAGACTGCGATTTGAGTGGCAAAAACATTGCTCTCGTCGTAGGAACAGAGGGCGGGTTTACGGAAGAAGAAGCGCAAGAAGCCAAAGATAATCGTGCGCAAATCGTTACGCTGGGCAAGCGCATATTGCGTGCCGAAACGGCGTCTATCGTCTCGTGCGCGCTTTTGCTCGATAGGTTGGGGGAACTCGATTATGACTGAAAAATTGCCCAAAGTGTGCGTTTTTACGCTGGGTTGCAAGGTAAATCAATACGATAGCGACGCTATGCTTGCCGTTTTCGAGCACGCGGGCTTTGAAATATGCGAAGGGCTCGAATATGCTGACGTATACGTTATCAATTCTTGCGCGGTTACCGCAGAAGCGGAGAAAAAATCACGTCAATCTGTGGCAAGAATACTCAAAATCAATCCGGACGCGCGCATTTACGTGTGCGGTTGCGCATCTCAAAACAATTTTTCCCAATTTGCCAAGAACAATGTCGAATACATATCGGGTACGGACGGAAAACTCGGTTTTGCGAGAAAAATCGTCAATCAGTACGTCAACGACGAGCAGTTTGACAAAATCGTGCCCGACAGCTTCGATATAAGCAAGGAATTTGAGGATAACGACGGAGTGGTAAATCTCCGCACGCGCCATTTCATCAAAGTGCAAGACGGTTGCAACAACTTTTGCAGTTACTGCCTCGTGCCGTACGTGAGAGGTCGTTCTCGCTCTCGCGCGGTGGATAGTGTGGTGAGGGAACTCGAAACGGTCAAAAACGTCGCAAAAGAAGTCGTCGTGACGGGCATCAATCTTTCCGCATACGGCAAAGATATCGATACGTCGCTTGCAAATCTTATGATTGCGCTTTCAAAATTCGATTTCTCTGTGCGCCTCGGCTCGCTCGAAGTGGGGGTTATCACCAAGGAATTTTTGGACGCAACCGCCAAAATCAAACGTTTTTGCCCACATTTCCATTTGTCCTTGCAAAGCGGTGACGACACCGTTTTGAAGCAAATGAACAGAAAATACAATTGCGCGCAATACTTTGACGCTGTGCAATTGATACGCAAGTATTATCCGTCTGCGGCTATCACCACGGATATTATCGTGGGTTTCCCGACCGAGACGGAAGAGCAGTTTGAAAACAGTATGGCTTTTGCAAGAAAAGTCGGCTTTTCGGATATCCACGTTTTCCCGTATTCGTCGAGAAGAGGTACTGTTGCGGGGCGTATGAAGACGCTCGATCCCGACGTCGTAACGGACAGGCAAAAGCGTATGACTGCCGTCAAAAAGGAACTTGTCGACAACTATCTCAATAAGCAAATCGGCATGCCCGTCAACGTGCTTTTCGAGACGCAAGAAGACGGCGTATGGTGCGGTCACGCACCCAATTACGTCAAAGTGTATTCCAAAAACGGCGCGCATAACGACGTAAGACTAATTAAGCCGTCGCACAAGTATCTTGACGGCGTTGCCGACGATACCGTGCAATAATTTCTATATTCTAACGGAGGTTTTTTATGGAAAACTGTGTTTTTTGCAAAATCGTAAAGGGCGACATTCCCTCAACAAAAGTCTATGAGGACGACGATATGATAATCATCAAAGACCTCAATCCGCAAGCGCCCGTGCATCTTTTGCTCATTCCCAAAGAGCATTACGCCAACATCGTGGAGATGACCGACGCCCAATCCCAAACTCTTGCCAAATGCATCAAAAAACTTTCCACGCTCATCGATACTCTCGGCCTTGAAAACGGCTTCCGTCTCGTCTCCAACAAAGGTGAGGACGGTTGTCAGTCGGTGGGGCATTTGCATATACACATTTTGGGAGGCTCTAAACTGTCCGATACGATGTGTTAAATAGCGCCAAACTGTGTCATTGAGCGAATAACTGCAAAAACACTCTATTTCAATGGTAATAGAGTGTTTTTTTTGTTATTCTATCATAGTTTTTTTCGTAACTCCTTAAATGCAATACCCCCTCTTTCCGGACACGCCGGCATTTCTCCC
>URUQ01000104.1 GCA_900551145.1 uncultured Eubacteriales bacterium | reverse complement strand
CTTTTAGCCAAAGGCTAAAAATATCACTGCACCATAGGTGCAATATCACTGTTGCATAGCAACAATATCACTTGCGCAAAGCGCAATCTCACTAAAAAACAACACTGCGCCAACAGCGCAAATAGGTAGAACTATGAAAATCAACGTTATCATTACGGCAGGCGGAACATCGCAACGCTATGGAGTGGAAAATAAACTTTTTGCCCCATGCGGAGCAACTTGCGTTATCTTGGAATCGATAAAACCATTTCTCCAATTTGACGAAATAAGCAAAATAATCGTTGCGATACACCCTTCTTTCAGCGACGAATTGCTCAACTCGCTTGAAAACGCGCATATCGAAGACTATCGGGTGAAACTCACCAACGGCGGTGAAACTCGCACAAAAACCGTCAAGAACGGATTGCGTGCAATAGATGACGATTGCGACTACGTTATCGTACACGACGGCGCACGCCCGTACGTAAGCACATCCCTTATAAGGCAAGTCATCGACGGAGCAATCGAGTGCGGAGCAAGCCTTCCCCTGCTTCCCCTCACCGACTCGCTGGTCAATATCAAATCGGGCGTGAAGAGTGTTGACAGAGCCCTCTATCGCAGAGTACAAACGCCCGTATGCGTGGAAAAAACGAGACTTTTGAGCGCGTACGCAAAGTGTAAACGTGATTTTTACGACGATATAAGCGTAGTGCAAAAGTACGCAAACGTTGAGGTAAAAATCGTCGAAGGCGACGAGAAAAATATAAAAATCACCACCAAAGAAGACCTAAAAACCAACCTTTGCGGAATAGGCTACGACATACACCGCATGCAAGCCGGAGACGGAATCAAATTGCTCGGGACGCTTATTCCTTGCGAATTTTCTTTCGTCGCGCACAGTGACGGAGACGTCGCAATACACGCGCTTATGGACGCAATACTCTCGGCAATCGGCGAAAAGGATATAGGGCACCTCTTCCCCGTTGACGATACGCGCTACGACGGTGCAGACAGCGTAGACCTGCTCCGCACCGTTTTGCAAAAAGCGTCGGATAAGGGATATCGCGCAATCAACGTATCCGTATCTATAATCGCAGAACGCCCGATGCTTGCGCCTTATATCGACGCTATGCGCAACAATATGAGTGCTATATTGCAAATTCCTTGCCAAAAAATAGGCATAACCGCAACCACCAACGAGCAAGTGGGCAATCTCGGAGATTGCACGTCGATTGCAAGTTTTGCAACGGTTTTACTTGGTTAAAAACCACAAAATAGCCGAAAAATAGCCGAATTTTTGCAAAATGCAACCGATAGTTGCGCATTTGACAAGCAAAATTGGTGGCGCAACCGACACGTTTTTTGCCACAATAAAGGCACAAAAACAAGCGAGGCAAATATGGACATTTCAACCGCAAACAGACTTTACGAATTAAGAAAACAACACGGACTTTCGCAAGACGAACTTGCGGAAAAACTCAACGTATCACGTCAAGCAGTATCCAAATGGGAACGCTCCGAAAGCTCCCCCGACACAGATAATCTTATCGCGCTTGCGAAATTGTACGGAATAAGTCTTGACGAGCTTCTCGACTACGCTCCTCAAAAGACGAGCGATAACGAACAAAACGCGCAATCTTCCAATGCACAGAATGGCGAAGAGCATACGCAAGAAAGCGGATTTACCTATACGGGCGACGGTGAACACGTGCACATTGACGAGAACGGCATACACGTACACGACAAAGACGGTTCAAACGTCGTCATAAAGGGCGGGATTGCAAAACTCGTCAACAAAATCGTAGGTGAAATACACGTTGACGACAAAAACGGCACTTCAAATGACAAAAACGAAGATAAAAAGTCCGAAAACGCTCAAAACGAGGGAAAAGACGGATTTGTACACGTCGAAAACGGGCATATCACTTTTACGGACAAACGCGCCAAAAACATCGCGATATGGTCAAGCGCGGTAAACGGCACTGCTTTTCTTCTCTGCACGATTGCGTATCTGCTTATAGGTTTTCTTTGCAAACTTTGGCACCCGGGTTGGCTACTCTTCTTCGTGCCTATGATTGTGGGCGGAATATTCGACTGCGCGGTAAAGAAAAACCCGTCCGCCTTCCCAATCGTACCGATTGTCGTGGCGGTATATCTTCTCCTCGGTTGCACTTGGGGAATGTGGCACCCCTACTGGGCGTTGTTCCTCATAATCCCCGCATACTACTGCGTGGTTGAACCTATCAAGCATGCAAACAAGAAGAAAAACGTATTCACCATAAACATCAATCATGCAAGCGACGACGAGGACGATATAGACGACCAACAATAGCAATAGAGAGTGGCAAACGCCACTCTCTTTTAACACGCTATTACACGCCAAAATTCGTTGACAATATAGATATTGTCCTATATAATCCAATTGAAAACAACAAAATAATCACCGCCGGGTGAGTGCGTCAAATTGTATCGTTAGGCCTTTGAAGATGCAAAATGACGCTTTTTTATTGGTGTAATAATGAAAAATCAGACATTGAAAGACTTTACCAAATACGTATCGGCAAACGTCGTTGCAATGATAGGCTTGTCTTGCTATATCCTTGCGGATACGTTTTTCATATCCAAAAAACTCGGAGAAGCGGGGCTTGCCGCACTCAATCTTTCTATGCCCTCTTTCAGCCTTGTGTTTTCGCTCGGTATGCTTTTTGCAATAGGCGGTGCGACAAGATTTGCTATCCACAAAGGCGCAGGAGATACAAAACGCGCAAATAGCGTATTTACGCACACGGTGATTATCGTGGGGTGTTTTGCAACGATATTCGTGCTATTGGGCGCATTTTTGAGCGGACCTATCGCAACCTTCCTCGGCGCGGACGGCGCAACGTACGATTATAGCAACACGTACGTGCAAATTATACTTTGCTTTGCACCCTTCTTTATGTTCAACAACACTTTGCAAAACTTCGTGCGCAACGACGGCGCGCCGAGACTTGCAATGATTGCGTCGCTCACGGGCAATCTTTTCAATATTCTATTTGACTATATTCTCATTTTTCCGTGCAATATGGGTATGCTCGGCGCGGCACTCGCAACGGGCTTCTCCCCTATCGTAAGTATGTCCATACTCTCGATATTCTTCTTGCGCAAGAAAAACTCTTTCCGCATAGAAAAGACCAAGATATCTATCCGCACGTACGGCGGAATTTGCTCGCTCGGGCTTGCGTCGTTCATCTCGGAATTCGGCTTCGGCATAGTTATGATGCTAATCAACAAACTCTTCATATCGCTCGGAGGAGACACTGCCGTCGCCGCGTTTGCGATAATCATCAACGTGTTCTACGTCGTCAACGCAATCTTCAACGGCGTGGCATCGGGCACACAACCGATGATAAGTTTCAGTTACGGCGAAAATGACCACAGAAAGATACGTCAAGTGCTTCGTTACGCCCTTATCACCGTAGCGGGAATCGCCGTCGTCATGTATATAGTGCTGTTCTTCGGTGCGGACGGAATTGCAAAAATATTCAACTCGCAAGGAGAGGAGCGTTTGCAAGCGCTTGCGTCTCAAGGTATCAAACTGTACTTTATATCCTCGCTGTTTTCAGGCTTCAATTTGCTCTTCTCATGCTATTTTGCCGCTTCCAACAGAGGCTTATACGCGCAAATTATCACGATACTTCGCGGTGTGGTGCTGATTATTCCAATCGCATATCTATTTGCGTTTTTGTGGCAAATTACGGGACTTTGGCTTGCCACTCCCGCCGCAGAATTCATTACGCTTGCCGTCGCACTGACGATATTCTTTGCCACGCGCAAGAGCCTCACCACCCTCGAAGCCCCCGCTTACGTAAAGGAATAACCCCGCAAAACCGCAATTCTAAAGACAAAAACGCTCAATCGAAATAAATTGAGCGTTTTAATTTTATAAACAAAAATAGGGGGCATTTTGAGTGCAAAAAAGTGCAATTTGTCCCCTAAATTTATAATTACTAACTGTTTGAGATTGCGTATCACAACGTCGCAAACGGCTTGGACGCCGTCAAATGATAATCGTCATCGTGCGTGTAAAAATATTCCATAAACCAATAAACGCCGTTCGTGCCCTTTTTGAGCTTCTTGGATAGCAACTCTCTCGTTATGGGCATCACTTGGAATATGCAGATATACTTGTGCTCGGAGATATAGCACTTCACTATTTTAGGAGATTTGAACGCTTCGGGCAACACGTTCTTTTTGAGTTTAAGACTAAACTTCGGCTCTTGTCCGAAATAATTTGTGTAATGCTCGTACAATTTTTGATGTCTTTTGCTTTCCATATCCGCCCCGTAGAAATGGAATTCGTAGCGAGAGAATCGAGCGTAATAGCGATTACACCAAGACGACAATTGAGCGGAACTATGGTTTGATTTTCGATTTCGTTTGATTTAATAGCGGTAATTGGCGTCGCGGTTAGTGATTGCGAGAACAAATGCGTTTTATGGCAATAAGCGTGCTTGTTGTCATCACCGCAATGCTGTTTGAGCAATCGCGTCAACCACGAAAAGTGGGTTCGGCGTGCAACGCGCGCCGTGGCATTTGCAACGTAAAATGCCACGAATCCCAATGCTGACGCAACGAAAATACGAGCGGTAACGTAAGTCTTTGCGGTGCAAAGAACATTCCCCCCACCCACAAATAGGATTCGTAGCGAGCCATGCGAGCGTAATAGCGGAGTGAGCGAGTTTACTCGTATAACGGAGCGTCAGCCACGAACAAGTGGGTTCGGCGTGCAACGCGCGCCGTGGCATTTGCAACGCAAAATGCCACGAATCCCACCGCTGACGCAACGAAAAAACCCTACTGTTTAGTAGGGTTTTGGCGTTGGCGGAAGCGGTGGGATTCGAACCCACGAACGAGTTACCCCGTTACCGCATTTCGAGTGCGGGCCGTTATGACCACTTCGATACACTTCCATATTGATTTGTTGTCAGCGTGTTGAAGTGGGC
>URUQ01000103.1 GCA_900551145.1 uncultured Eubacteriales bacterium | reverse complement strand
GAGATAGGAGTCCGTCTCGTGGGCTCGGAGATGTGTATAAGAGACAGGTGTCAAGTTCTTTATCTTCGTCATTCTCTTCCACCGTTTGCGAATATACGGCGGTGTATCCCTTGAATTTGACGCTCTTGCCTCTCACGACGAAGCCGAGTTTATCGCCGTCTTTTTCGCCGACGATATGCACTCTCATCGTGTTGTATTGCGCGGGAGTCATTTGCGACGCCATAAAGCGTTCGTACACGAGTTTGTAGAGTCTAAACGCGTCTCTGTCCATCTTGCCTTCGAGAGATTTGGGCGTGCGGTTGAGGTCGATAGGTCTTATAGCCTCATGCGCGTCTTGGGCATTATCGCTGGTTTTATATATGTTTTGCACCTTCGGGGCGTATTCGCTTCCATAGTTTTGAGCGATGTACGCAAGTGCTATTTTTGCAAAATCGGGAGAAATACGTACGCTGTCGGTACGGATATAAGTGATGAGTGCGTGTTGACCCTCACCCTCGATGTTTACGCCCTCATAGAGTTGTTGCGCCACTCTCGATGTCCTTTCGGCAGTCATATTGAGCTTATGGCTTGCCTCTTGTTGCATCGTACTAGTGGTAAACGGCGGAGCGGGTTTTGACGAAGAAACGCTCTTTTTCACCTCGTCCACGCGGAAGTCGCTTGTCTTCATTCGATCTGCGATTGCGTACGCTTCGTCTGCGGAAGTCGGCTTGATTTTCTCACCGTTTATATCGTTGAGCGATGCGTTGAAAAGGTTCGCTTTGGTCTTTTTTGCGCCGTCTTTGAGCAAAAGCGCGTTTATAGTCCAGTACTCTTCCGGCTTAAAATCGCGTATCTCTTTTTCTCTGTCCACTATCATTTTTAGAGCGGCGGATTGTACGCGTCCCGCAGACAAACTCGGCTTGAGTTTGCGCGAAAGTATGGGAGAAATTTTGTAGCCCACAAGTCTGTCAAGCACGCGTCTTGCTTGTTGGCTGTTGACGAGATCCATATTGATCTCGCGCGGATTTTCCATAGCGGCACGCACCGCTTTGGGGGAAATCTCGTAGAACTCTATACGCACCTTATCGCCCTTTACGCCGAGCGTGTTTTTCAAGTGCCAAGATATAGCTTCACCTTCGCGGTCGGGGTCGGTTGCGAGGTACACTTTGTCGTACTTCTTCACTGCTTGTGAAAGTTGTTTTATGGTTGATTCCTTGTCCGACGTGACGATGTATTGAGGTTTGAACCCGTTGTCGACGTCGATACCCAAAGAGCGCGCAGGCAAGTCGCAAACGTGACCTTTGGACGCAAGCACCGCAACGTCGTTGCCAAGATACTTTTGTATCGTTTTGGCTTTGTGCGGTGACTCGACTATTATGAGTTGTTTCATTATGTCTCCTTGGGGCATTGCCCCCTACAAAAATTTCTTTATCGGCTTACGCAAGTGCGTAATAGTTGCCCGCCGTCTTTACGATAAGCCCCTCTATTTCGAGGTCGAAAAGCACGGACGTAAGTTCGCTCACGTTGAGACCGGTAAGTTCTATAAGGTCTTCTACGTGGCGTTCCTCACCTTTGAGGTATTCGAGAATTTGATTTTGAGTGAAATCGAGTTCTATCGTCTTTTTCTCGACGACTTCTCTCGATATATGCATAGCGTCAAGCACATCCTCGGGTTTTATGACGAGTGCGTGTGGCATTTCTCTCAAAAGTTCGTTATTGCCCGCACTTTCCTCGTCGTAAATATTGCTCGGCACGATGAATATATCTTTTCCTTGCTCTATTGCAAGCCTTATTGTGATGAGCGATCCGCTCTTGGTTGCCGCTTGCGGTAGAAACACTGCTTCGCCAAGTCCGCTCACGATGCGATTGCGCTCGGGAAAATGATATTGAAGAGGCTTCGTTCCCATCGGATATTCGCTGACTATCGCACCGCCGTTTGCAAGCACGCTGTCCATAAGTCCTCTGTGTTCGGCAGGATAAACGACGTCAAGTCCGCACGCAAACACCGCAACCGTTTCAGAGCCGTTTTCCACGCACGCTTTGTGCGCAATTGAGTCTACTCCTCTTGCAAAACCCGACACTATGCAAAGTCCCGCTTTTGCAAATTCTCGTGAAAACTCTTCCGCCACCTTTGCGCCGTATCTCGTGGGACGGCGTGTGCCTACCACGGATATGCATCTCTTTTTAAGAGCGGACACGTTGCCTTTTACAAACAACAATAGCGGTCTATCGTAGACTTCGGCAAGTTGCTCGGGATACTCGTCGTCGTAGCAAGTGATATAGTGTACGTCCCTCTTTTTGAGATCCTCGACGATGTCGTCCACGCTTTGCAGTTTCTTATAAAAATCCGTTGCGTGGTCGTCACCGAGAATTTTGAAAACGATATCCTTTGCATCTTCCGTGCCGATTTCGTCAACGTCGATTGTATCGAGCAATACGGTTTTCTTTTTCAAAGAAAGCTCCTCGACGCACGATAGCGCAAGCAAAGTTTTGCTTGTATGATCTTGTCCGTCCATCAACTGTACTTCCTATCCAGTCCTCTATACTGAATTGCCTCGGCAATGTGCACGGGCAATATGTTTTCTTCGCCTTCGATATCGGCAATCGTCCTTGCCACTTTTAGTATGCGGGTCGTGCCTCTTGCGCTCAAATTGAGCTTGTCGAACGCCTTTTGCAAAAGTCTTTCGCAATCTTTGTCGATTTGGCAATACTTCGCGAGTTCGCGCGAGCCCATCTCGGCGTTGGTCATAATTCCGTCGTTTGCAAATCTTTCTCTTTGCAGTTTGCGCACTCTGTTTATGCGCTCTTTGATTTGCGCCGACGTCTCACCGCTTTGCTTTCCGCGAAGTTCGTCGTAAGTGATATTATCAACTTCGATTTGCAAATCTATTCTGTCCATAAGCGGACCGCTGAGTTTGGACACGTAATTGTGTATTTGCGAAGGGGTACAACGGCAAATTTGATTTTTGGAGCCGTAATTTCCGCACGGACACGGGTTCATGCTCGCAACAAGCATAAAGTTTGCGGGATATTCCGTGGTTTGTTGCACTCTCGATACGGTGACTTTCCTGTCTTCGAGCGGTTGACGCAACGTTTCCAACGCGTGGCGCGAATACTCGGGCATTTCGTCAAGGAAAAGTACTCCGTGGTTTGCGAGGCTCACTTCACCCGGTTTTGCCTTTGTGCCTCCGCCGACGAGCGCGGGAACGGTAGTCGTATGGTGCGGAGTTCTGAACGGGCGCGTCGTAACTATACCGATATTGCTGTCGAGTATGCCCGCAACGCTGTGTATTTTGGTCACTTCGATTGCCTCTTCAAAGGTCATCTCGGGCATAATCGTGGGAACACACTTTGCAAGCATAGTTTTGCCTGCACCGGGCGGTCCTATCATAATAACGTTGTGTCCTCCGGCAACCGCGATTTCCATTGCGCGTTTCGCAACCGTTTGTCCCTTAACATCCGCAAAGTCCACACCATAGCCGTGACTCACGCAAGCGGATTCGTAAGTGGAAGTGGGCACTTTTTCGTACACCACGCCGCTCAACATCTCCACGACGTCGCGGAGCGTGGGCAAAGCGTATACTTCTATACCCTCTATGAAACTTGCCTCTCTTGCGTTCTCTTCGGGGATAATAAACTTCTTATGCCCCTCTTGCATTGCCGATATAAGAAGAGGCATAATTCCGTTGACGTGGCGTAGTTGCCCGTCAAGCGAAAGTTCTCCGATAATCACGTAGTTTTTGTAAGATTTATTTTCGATTTGTCCCGTCGCCGCCATAATACCGAGAGCCACGGGCAAGTCGAATGTAGGACCTTCTTTCTTGGTGTCCGCGGGCGCAAGATTGACAATTATGCGCTTTGCGGGATATTGAAATCCGCTATTCTTAATTGCCGAGCGCACACGTTCTTTGCTTTCCTTGGTCGCAGTGGACGCAAGTCCCACCATATCGTAACCGGGAAGCCCGCTGTTTATGTCGATTTCGACGTCGACGGCGTAACCCGTCAATCCATCGAGGGCGTAGCTTGTAAGTTTTGCCAACATACGCAATTCCCCATATATATATTATAAGTCTATTTATATTAGCATAAGCGTGCAAAAAACGCAATAGTATTTATCCCTCGCATTTTTGCAAAACGGGTATGTAATATATATCCAAGGCATTAGATACCGCAAAAAAATATTTTTCCGTTTTCACTGCATTTCCTTACCAAAAACGATAAATCTCAAACGTTAAACTACGATTAAATTTTTAATACGGAATATTCCACAACTTGCACAAAGTGCGAATATCACTTTTGGCGCAAGCCAAAAATATCACTTGCGCAAAGCGCAAATATCACTGCGATGAAGTCGCAATATCACTTTTAGCCCTAGGCTAAAAACTATTCTCGCTTGCGAGAAAATAGGTGCTATATGAACTTTTTCCAAAAAATCATACAAGGGATAAAAAAGACCAAAGACGCGTTCTCGAAAAAGTTGTTCTTTGCGTTTTCCGCAAGAGAACTTGACGACGAGTTCTACGAAAATCTCGAAGAAGCGCTTTTGACTGCCGACGTCGGCGTCACTGCAACGGAGAATCTTATCGAAGAGCTCAAACACATGATTTTCGAAAAGAAAATCAAAAAACCCGAAGACGCCAAAGAGTTGCTTATCAATCTTATGATTGAGGATATCGATTACGATATTCCCGAGTACGAATATCCGCTCGTTATCTTGCTTTCGGGCGTGAACGGCGTCGGGAAAACCACCGCCATAGGCAAACTTGCGCATTACTTCAAAGAGCAAGGGAGAAGCGTCGTAGTTGCCGCCGCAGATACGTTTAGAGCCGCCGCAAGCGAACAGCTCGAGGTGTGGGGACAACGTGCAGGCGTTAGGGTTATCCGTCACAACGAGGGCGCAGATCCCGCGGCAGTCGTATTTGACGCCATATCATCCGCAAAAGCAAAAGGCAACGACGTCATTTTGGTGGATACCGCAGGCAGACTTCACAACAAGAAAAACCTGTCTCTTATACACATCTCCGAGCC
>URUQ01000102.1 GCA_900551145.1 uncultured Eubacteriales bacterium | reverse complement strand
CTTGTACTAATCGTCAAGCTCGACGCTCGATGCGGTCGGCGCCTTGCGCCTCCAAGACCGCCTCTTTATAAGCGTTCATCACGCTTTCTTTTATATACTCGCGCGTCGGAGAATTGATTGCGTGGACGAGGTCTTTGTATTCGCCATCGGGCATCTTTTTAGAGGGCATTGCCATAAATATGCCGTCATTACCTTCGATGAGTTTGATATCGTGCACTGCAACGCTATCGTCGATGACGATTGTCGCAACGCCTTTAAGTTTTCCGCCTTCGTTGCCCACAAGACGAACTTTTACGTCGGTAATATTGACCATAATTTTATCTTCCTTACCTTATCTTCGGGAAATCCCCTATAAATTATAATAGCACCTAAAAAAGTGCCTATCAAGGCAAAATTACGACGTGTGCGGATAGACTACGTTTGTAGCGAAACAAAAAAACGGCTTTTACATATAATGTTGCTATGTTGGATTTTTCAAATAAAACGGTGCATTTTATAGGAATCGGTGGCATATCGTGCAATGCGCTGGCAAAATTTGTGCTTGATTTTGGCGGAAAAGTAAGCGGAAGCGACGCAAAAATCACACCTATTTGCGACGAATTGCGTGCAAAAGGCGCAAAAATTTGGCAAGGGGAAGCACCTCAAAATATAGATGCGGATATCGTCGTTTTTTCAAGCGCGATAAGGGCGGATAATAAAGAACTCGTCTTTGCAAAGCAAAGCGGTGCAAAGTTATACGAGAGGCACGAGTTTTTGGGCGAGGTGTCGAGACTTTTCGGACGAAGCGTTGCGATTGCGGGCACGCACGGCAAAACGAGCACAACGGCAATGGTTACGCACATCCTAAAAAAGTCGAATTTGAAATTTTTGTCGATGATAGGAGGAGAGTGTGTAGACGGCGGCAATTACGTCAATAATACGTATGCGGACAGAATATCCGACCTCAAAAATTGTGTTTTCGTCACGGAAGCGTGTGAGTATAAAAGGCATATGCTTGCCGTGAAAAGAGATATAGGCGTTGTGACCAACGTCGAGTGCGATCATCCCGATTGTTATAAAAATCTCGACGAGGTTCAAGACGCATTTAAGAGTTTTTTGAACGGCACGCCTATAAAAATCGCAAGCGAGAAGGATATATCCGACTTGTACAAAACGCCGACCAATTCGTCTTGTTTTTGCGTAGTTTGCGAGCAAGATACTATCTATGCAAAAGTCGGCGACGACGGAGCGAGAATATATCAAAACGGGACGTACGTCGCTCGATTGAAACTTGAAGACAACGGTGAGTATAACTACAAAAACGCACTTTTCGCACTCACGGTAGCATATCGTCTCGGCGTGAGAATCAAAGACGGCGCGTATATGCTTGCAAGTTATAAAGGCGTAAAACGCAGATTTGAAAGAGGCACGGATATCGACGACACAAGAGTGTACTTTGATTTTGCACATCACCCTAAAGAGATAAAATGCGTGTTGGAGCGCGCAAGAAAATACGGCAGTGCAATCGTCGTTTTTCAACCGCATACGTATTCGAGAACCAAGGCGTATCTATCCGATTTTGTCTCCGTCCTCGGCGGTTGTGACTATGCGAAGTACATCGTAATTATGCCCACGTATCCTGCAAGAGAGACACTCTCTATGGGCGTCGGTAGCGATATTTTAAAAGACGCAATTTTCGACAAATTTCCTCAAAAGCAAGTTTATCTTGCAAAAAACAACCAATCAACAGTCGATTTTGTCAGATCACACGCAAACGAGGTAGATACGGTGCTTATGATAGGTGCGGGAGATATATACGACTTGAAGGCAACGCTTGCAAAGCGATAAACAGTAATAGACTTGTTCCAATATAGATATATGTACATATCTACATATATAAATATATAGCGAAACAGATAATTATAGACACATATGTCGATATGCTCAAAGAATAAATCGAGGCATTCTCATATCGAAAAGCACGCATATTTTGCGTGCTTTTCATTGTCGTGCCGACCTGCCTTTTAAGTCTATAAGCGTATAAAAAGCGACCGTCTTGTCTAAACCTCTTTCGTTTCAAAAGCGCATAGTGTGCGCGGGTTTAGATTATGTCTTCCGCATTGAAGTCGAGAAGGCACTTTATGTTGTCTGCCATAACAATGAGGGAGTGGCACTTAGAAGCGGCGTTTTGATAATCACCGCATTCGAGCGAACCTTCCGCCTCGCCCATTGCAACGGAAAATGCTCTGACGTCGGGTGAGTAGGCAAAAAGTTCTATATACATACGCCTCTTTTCCCACCACTCGGATATGTCGCGAAGTTGGTTGAGGGCGGTTTCGTCCTCGGCAAGTACGGCTTGTTCGAGAGATTTGAGTTTGGTTTCCAACTCACGGAAAGTCTTGGTAACATAGATGTTTTCAAGTATTCCGCCGGTGACTATAAGCACGAGCACTATGACTGCGACGACGACTCTTTTCATCTCACTTCCTCTTTGAGCGTGACGTTAGGATTGTTCGTGGTTGGGGTGAGCGACGTGATAATATAATCGTCCTTAAAGGGTTGGATAAACACGTCGTCACCTGCAACGAGCGCAACGAGTACATCTTGCCGATTTACTCCCAAATTGGACAAGAGTTGCAATACTTTTTCTTTAACGTCACCTTGAAGTTTGGATAGGTTTTCCGCAACGAATTCACCTTCCATAATAACTGCAACGGGGATTTGCGCCTCGTCCGCTTTGAGATTGACATCGAGGGGACAAAGCGGTCTGTTTTCGGATTTTGGCATAACGCTGAGGTTGCCGTTGGTTTCCAAAATGGCATATTCTACTTCGCTCGGATTGAAATATCCCGCGCCTCGCAACGCTTCCATAATATCGTCGATATTTAGGTTGAGTTCTTTCATAACGTCGGACAAAATGTTGCCTTTTTCGATGATGATAATAGGCTTACCGTTGAGAAATTTGCGGAATTTGATGCTTTTTGTTGCAAGTTTCGTGATGAGAATATGCACCAAAAATAGCGAAAATACGGGGATAACGCCGTATAAAATAGGTATGGACGCATCCGCCATAGGTATACATACGAGGTCGCTGGCAACGAGCGTGATAGCAAGTTCAAAGGGTTGCAATTCGCCGAGTTGCCTTTTGCCCATAAGTCGCATCGCAACGAGCAATACAAAGTATAAAACTAAACTTCTTATAAATAAATTGAGCATAGCCGTAGTGTGTATATACGGCACGCTTTTATACTATGCCACTTTGCTTTGCGCACGGTGCGAAGCGCGATTTTTGCGCGTTTCAGGGCGTTTCTCAGTACTTTTTTTGATGATTTTAGAGGTCGATTCGGATTTTTTCTCGTGTGTGGGCTTGCTATGAGAATGCGTGGCGCGATAAGCCGTTTTAGTGCCGAATTTGCGAGTTTTAGCTGCATCACTGCTCTGTTTTGAGTCATTATGGCGGATATTCGAGGTCTTTGCGGAGGGTTTTAGCATCTTTATGCACGCCACGATATCGGCAATGTCAAATACGCCTATAATGATAAAGAAGAAAAACACGAGATAAACGCCGGTGACGATAATAGTCGTAATATGTCCCGCGTACGAGCGAAGTAGGCGTGCCGAAAAATAGCCCGACACGGCAAGAAGTATGCTTGAAAGAATAAGCGGAACAGTTTTTTTATGGTTGATAAAAGCCCCGACTTCTTTTTTTAGAACGACGAAGTTGCAAATGGAGATTATCGCAAAGCAAAGTCCCGAGGCAACCGCCATCGAATATACGCCTATGAGTTTTGGCAAGAAGAATATGCACGGTAACATCGAAACCGCGCCCAAAATCGTAAATAAAAGCGTGTAGCGTTCCTTGCCGAGCGAGTTGACCATGGGCGTCGTTGCTTGCGCCGTGGCAATCGGGAAGAGAATAAGTGAGCAGTAGGACACGAAATCACCCGCTTTTTTGTCGGCAAACAAGAGTTTTCCGAGGCTTTGTCCGAGCGGTAAATACACCGCAAAAAAGAAACTTGCGATTATGAGTGCAAAAAGCAACGAGGTGGATAATTTGGTGCGCAAGGCTTCTATATCGTTTTGTTTGCGAAGTTGTGCTATATCGGGCGTAAGCACCACGGAAAGCGCGTTTATAAAAGTTACGGGTGCCATAATAAGCGGTAATGCCATACCCGCAACTCGTCCGTATTCCGCCGTGGCTTCCGCCATACTCATGCCCGACGATACAAGAAGTTGGGGTATTACGAGCGCGGTGAGCGACGCGCCGAGAGAGGATATAATACGTGTTGCGGAAAGGGGAATAGTGCCGAGTGTCAAGTCCTTAAATCCGCTTGGTTTGGACAATCGTCCGCCCGCTATGAAATATAACACCGCAAGGATAATTACGCATAGTGCGTCTGACAGCGTCATTGCAAGTGCGATACCGTTTGCTCCTCGCATACTTGTCACTATTCCACTAGCAAAGACTATGGCAAGGATTATGCGTACGACCTCATCGATAAGCTCCGTAGAAGAGAATGCAACGAAGTTTTTGCGCCCCCAAAACCAACTGCGAAGGGTCATATATAGCGTGGACGTGACGAGAGAAGGCAACATAATGAAGAATATGGGCAAGCACTCGGGGTTTGAGAAAAGTAAAGACAACCTGTCTCCGAGCGCGAAAAGCACCGCACATATTACTGCCGATGATGATAATCCGAGAATTATCGAGGCGGTAGTGAGTGAATTTTGTTTTTTTATATCACCGTTTACGGATGCTTCGGCAACTTTGCGTGAAAGTACGACGGGCGCACCCGCGGTTATGGTGAAGAGCATCAAGAGCACGCTTAAAGCGATTTGATATTGTCCGACGACTTCCGCACCGAGCGTGCGCGACATCCACATTTTGAAAACGAAAGACATAAGCCTCGTGGCAATGGAAAAGCCCGTGACTATTGTGAAAGATTTGGCGGTGTTATTCATACCAAAACTATATGTTGATTTGAAATTAATAATTAATCTGTCTCTTATACACATCTGACGCTGCCGACGAATTAGACGGTGTAGA
>URUQ01000101.1 GCA_900551145.1 uncultured Eubacteriales bacterium | reverse complement strand
CTCTGCGTGCTTGCACGAAAAGAGTGGCGGATATAAGAAAAAAGTCACGCGACAGCGGGTTTGCGTTGGGCACAAACGGAGCACAACGGAAGCACGTCGCAAGACATGCATTACTATATCCCACCGCTATCCTCTGCGTGCTTGCACGAAAAGAGTGGCGGATATAAGAAAAAAGTCACGCGACAGCGGGTTTGCGTTGGGCACAAACGGAGCACAACGGAAGCACGTCGCAAGACGTGCATTACTATACCTCACTTACACAACTTCAACTCATGTTACTATATAATTAGCGGATATAAACAATTTATCTTTCACCGTTTGCAAATATCGCATCGAGGATTTATAATCATATCAACGACATCAACGGAGGCAAATATGGATATTAAAAGATATATGCCGAGCATCATAGACACAATACAAAATGCCGTGCGCATAAAGACGGTTGAAGATACGCCCGTCCCGAGAGGTCCTTTCGGACAAGGCAACAAAGATTGTTTGGAGTACGTATTGAGCGTGGCAAAAAATCTCGGTTTTCGTGCAGTGAACCTTGACGGATACTGCGGATATGCGGAAATCGGCGAAGGCAAAGACATCGTAGGCATCATCGGACACTTGGACGTCGTTCCCGAGGGTGACGGCTGGAAGCACCCCGCCTATTCGGGCGAACTCGTAAACAACGAGATTTGGGGACGCGGAACGATTGACGACAAAGGGCCTATCATCATCTCTATGTACGCAATCAAAGCACTTATGGACGAAGGCTTCAAGTTCAACAAGCGCGTGCGCGTGATATTCGGTTGCAACGAGGAAACAAATTCCTATTGTATGGAGCATTATCTCAAAGTCGAAGAGCCGATAACCTACGGCGTAACGCCGGACTCGGACTTTCCCGTCATATTTGCGGAAAAATCCATCAACAACATCCAAATCAAAGGCAAATCCCGCCACTTCGGCGGAGCGAAACTCGTATCTTTGGACGGTGGTATCGTCATCAACGCCGTGCCTGATATCTGCACTTTTACGCTTGACTGCACCGGCGTTTGTGCAGACTGCACGACAAAAGAAGTATGCGCTTCTCTTGACAAAAACGACATAAAATACACCCACACGCAAGACGGCAACCTCGTCACATTCACGGTATACGGCAAAGCGGCGCACGGTTCAGTCCCGCACCTCGGAGTAAATGCGATATCCTATGCCGTAAACGCATTGAACGGTGTTGCGGACGACGAATTCGTCACGCTTTACAATAAGTATATTTCCACTTGCGTGCATGGCGAAAAACTCGGTTGTTTCGCAGAGGACGAATACGGCAAAATCGCGGTAAACGTAGGTCTTTGCACGTTTGAAAACGACGAGTATTGCATAAAAATCAACTCTCGTCTTCCCTTCAACACCGACACGGACAAAATGGTAGCCGAGATCAAGGACACACTCAAAGACGAAAACGCCCAAGTCACGCTTCTTTCCTCATCGCAAGGCTTCAAGATAGACCCCGACTCGGATATGATACGACTTTTGCTCTCGGCTTATCGCAATGTTACGGGAGACACCCAAAGTCAACCTATATGCAGTGCAGGCGGAACTTACGCAAGGGAATTCACCAACTGCGTGGCGTTCGGGCCCGAAATGAAAGGTTACGGCGAAATGATAATTCACCAACCTAACGAGCGCATCTCGCTTTCGGCAATCGAAGCAATATTCAACGTCTATCACACCGCATACAGAGATTTGATTGAGAAGGTCAACTTCTGATATTACGATGCCAAACCCCGCCGCCAATCGTATCGATAATCTTCAAACGGCGCGCTTAGATACCGCAAAACGAGCGGAGCACCTGTTCATTAAACGCAAAAAGCCTACGCATATCACGTAGGCTTTTTACTACCGCAAACGGTCTATAATTAAAAATACTTCTTCTTTGAAGTATTGTTGCCGTTGAGTGACGACAAGAGTTTGTCATAATATTCTCCGAGATAGTATTTCATATTCGGAGAAGCTTTGAGCGCGTCCGCCGCAATATCGGGTGAAAGCGAACTATAAAAGTCGTACGCCACCTTATATCTTTCGGAATAGTTTTTCAACTTATCACCGCTATACCCGTATTGGCTCTCGTATTCGCGCTGTTGTTTTTCCTTTTCGAGCTTATCCTTTTCGGATTGTTTGAGATAGTCGGATATTTTCTTTTGACGATTTGCCTCGTACGCCTCGTTTTTTTGGCGGATATCGTTGTTATACTTCTCGTACTTTTCCACCGTCTTATCTCTTTCGGCTTTAAGCTCGTTGATTTTTTCTTCAAGCTCGACGGCGTATTTCAAATCGAGTTCCCCGAGTGCTGTATCCTTGTCTCTTTCGAGTTTTGCAATGCTGTCGTTGATATTTGCAACCGCCTTTGAATACGCACTTTCGGCATCCGATGCGGATTTAAGATGCGAAGCGTCCAACGCGTCCATATTACCCGTTGCGATACTGCTTCTTGCAATGCCTCTTTTGAGCATATTGTCATTGGCGTTTTCCCTCAATTGCTTATAGAGTTTATCGAGGTTCTCATAACTTTGTTTGAGAGTTTCCCCCGCCTCCTTCTTATTTTCCGCAAGAGCGTCTATTGCGCTTTTATACTTATCGTCAAGATTATTGACCGCTTGTTTTTTGTCCAAATCGATACGACCTTGCGCCTCTTTGATTATATCGTCGTCCGTGCGCGGAGTGTAGTCGATTTCTTTAAGTCCGGACTCTTTGGGAAAGAGCGAATCGATATCGGGTTTTTCCTCTTTCGGCAAAGAATCGTTGTATTGTTTTTCGAGTTCTTTAAGCTTGTCCACCACCGAATTTTCCTCACTCAACGCCTCGTTGATTTTCTTTTGTCTTTCCTCTTCGAGTTGTTGATCGGTCTTGAACAAATTCTTGAATTCGTCCCATATTGTTGATGCCATAAAACCTCCTTACGCGCCCGTTTGTTCGGTCGTAGTAGACGTACTCGACAGTTGTTGCACCTGATTTTTCAGCGTGGCAACCGCCTTTTCGAGCACCGTAACTCTCACGACCAACTCTTCGAGCGTAGATACAATTTCGCCTATATTCATACTCACCTCTTGCTCAAATCGACGTTTACGCAAAGCGGAGCGATATAAGCGTTTTCCTCCGTGCTTTCTATTTCAAATTCAAGCACCGACCCGCTTTTTTCGACGATGACGTTTTGCAGTTTTTCGCTTCCTCTAACCTTGCGCTCGTACGTTTTACCGTCCAAAATTATGCGTATAACGGCAGGATACTTGCAAAGAAACGTAATATCTCTCACCGTGATTCGATAGGGATATTCCGCCGTGTCCGTCGGGCTTTTATACGTCTTTTTGAGGACTGCTTCAAACAGTTTTCCGCTCTCGGAAATCATGCCCAATCGGTACTTGTTTGCGTCTGCGAACACACACAACATGTCCGAGCCGTTGTGCGCCTTGACGGGAGAAAGCCATACGCAATTCATACCGTGAAGCACGGAAACGCTCCCGTTTTTGACGTTGTAAACGACGATTGCGTCGTTGCCGTTCGTGGCGTTCCCCGACAGATTGCAAGCGATATAATAGCAGTCGTCGATAAAACTTGCGCACAACGTATTCTTGTTGGTAATGTCGGGTATTTCCTTTCCCACTCTCACGGAATTATAGCCGTCAAAGGCAAAAACTCCGTTCTCCGCGCAATACATAATTTTGTCTCCGCATAGCGCAATCGAGTTTTTATATATACGCCCCGTATCGGTAAAGATCTTTTTCAGCAAAAAATCGTTTTGGTCACCGTACGCCGTCAACCTAAAAATTCCGTATTCTCTAAACACGTAGAGATAGTTTGAAAACGACACGACTTTTATTACGTCACCGCACTCGTCGGAAAAGTTTATGAAGCCCGCCTCATCGGGGCTCACCTTCCAAGAGGTGGGTTGGAAGTCATCGGAAAACCACACTTGACTCTTGTTCCCGTTGACGCTTCCGAACACTCTTTCGTTGTGAATGGTTATAGACGAAAACTTCGGCGCTGTGGTAAGCACGGAAGGCGTCCCGTCGTCTATCACGAACAGCGGATCGACCTCGGAAGATAGGAACAACATATCCTTGCCGTTGTAGTTATAATTGGTCACGTCGACGTCCCCGTCCATAATGAGATTTTTGACTTGATGCCACGTATCTTCGTTGAATACCGACGTATACCATATCGAGCCGTCCGATATATGCGCCACGAGTCTGTCGTCGTGTTCCCCGTTCGTAATTTTTCTATACAAAAACACCTTTTTTATGCCCTTATCCGTCGGAAAGGTCGGATAAGCGTGTCGCAAGGTGCTCGGATATTTATAATAGCCAGTAGCGGCGTCGATGCCGATTTTTCCCGACAATACGCCTTTATCGAAGGCAAAATTGTAGCACTGCTTTGCGTGCGCCATATCCGTAACGCCCTCGTCGAGCGAACTTACCAGACCTTGAAACCCAACGCGTATTTTTCTTTTCTTCACGGGAATACTGTTCACTACTTCCACCTCCTCGCTTTGATGACGATGCTTTTGCCTTTGTATTTGAGTTCGTTCATCTGCGCTCTGAACTCGGTATCGAAACTCTTTGCGAGGTCAAACACCTTGTTTTGGAAATAATATTCCGCAAGCACACCGCAACAAAACGCACCTTGCGTCACTTTCAAATCGGACACATCGCTCGTCAACGTCAACTCGTATTCGGCGGGCAAACACACGTATTTTACGGTAGCGGGTCCGTCAATTTCGGCAAGGATAGACGGTGCTTGCACGAAAAACGGAACGGACGTATCCCCAACCTTTACACTGACGATATAAAGCGGTTTTTTATGCAAGGACGAAAGCAAAGTTTTGCCGTCCTCGAACGTCACCTTTTGCGAGTAGTAAACGGGGATATATCTCGACACGATCTCTCTATACACGATATTGCACGCGCCGATCAATTTATCTTGCAACTCTTTTTGTTCGTCGGTAAGTTGCGTAGCCGACGTAAAGTCATTTTCGCCCATTCTGCGCAAGCACTCAC
>URUQ01000100.1 GCA_900551145.1 uncultured Eubacteriales bacterium | reverse complement strand
ATTTATCATAAAGTCTACAACTCTATCATTTCCAATTACAATCAATAATTTTTTAGCTCTTGTTAATCCTGTATATAATAAATTTCGTGTTAAAAGCATTGGTGCAGCTTGTGGTACAATCATTATAATATTATCCTATGTAGGTTTATAAATGGCAAATCAAGATTACAACAATTACAAGGCAGGGGACATTCACATCCTCGAAGGACTTGACGCCGTAAGAAAGCGTCCCGGTATGTATATCGGCACGACGGGTGTGAAAGGCATGCACCACATTCTTTGGGAAATCATCGACAACAGTATTGACGAAGCGGCAAACGGCTTTGCCGATACCGTGCGTATCGAACTTTTGGACGACAACGTCGCAAGAGTGAGCGACAATGGACGCGGTGTGCCTGTCGACAAACACCCCAAACTGAAAATCAGCGGTGTCGAAGTGGTCTATACCCAACTTCACGCAGGTGCAAAGTTTGACAACGGTCAATACAATTATTCAGGCGGTTTGCACGGTGTCGGTGCGTCGGTTACCAACGCGCTTTCCGAGTGGCTTACGGTTGACGTCAAGCGTGACGGCAATCTTTATCGTGCGGAGTTTTGGTCTCCGCAAGTGGGCAACAAGATCAAGAGCGGTATCGTCAAAACTCCGCTCACCGTCATCGGAAAGGTGAAAGGCACGGGTACTTCCGTCAAGTTCAAACCCGACGAGAGAGTGTTCGGCAAAGAAAAATTCGATTACGGCACGATTGCCGAGCGTATGCGCGACGTTGCATACCTCAACAAGGGCGTGACGATTATCATTGACGATTTGCGTATGCCCCTCGAAGGCGGTACGGGCAAGCACGACACATTCTGTTATAAGGGCGGTATTTCCGACTATGTGCAATATCTCAACGAGGGTAGAACGGTGCTTTACGACAAGCCCTTGTACGTCGAGGCGGAAGACGACCACTTCGAGGTGGAAGTTGCAATTCAACACACAGAGGGCTATACCGAAAATATTTATTCATACGTAAACAATATTCCCACCGCGGAAGGCGGTACGCACGAGGTCGGTTTCAAGAGCGCGATTACCAAAGTGTTTAACGACTACGCACGCAAAAACAATATTCTCAAAGAGAAGCAAGCCAACCTTTTGGGCGAAGATTTTAGAGAAGGTATGGTGGCGGTGGTCACCGTCAAGATGCAAAACGTGCAATTCGAGGGGCAAACAAAGGGCAGACTCGGCAACCCCGAAGTGCGTTCCAAAGTGGAAAACCTCGTGAGCGAGAAACTTGCCGACTTGCTTTTGCAACGCGGAAACAAAGCCGTTGCGGAAAAAATTATCGCAAAGGCAATGGGCGCGGCAAAGACGAGAGAGGCGGCAAAGAGGGCAAAAGACCTCAGTCGTCAACAAAACAAACTCAACGGACTAAATCTTGTGGGTAAAATTGCAAGTTGTTCGGGCAAAAACGCCTCTATCAATGAATTGTTTATAGTTGAGGGTGACTCGGCAGGCGGAAGTGCCAAGCAAGCGAGAGACAGATTCTTCCAAGCGATTTTACCGCTTCGCGGTAAACCGCTCAACGTAGAAAAAGCAAACCTTGAAAAAATACTTGCAAATGAGGAGTTTGCTACGCTTATCAGTGCGCTCGGCACGGGTATCGATCCGCAATTCGACATCGAAAGCCTCAAATACGACAAGGTTATCATTCTTGCCGACGCCGACCAAGACGGCGCGCACATAAGAGCGTTGCTCCTTACGTTCTTCTTCCGCTATATGCGCCAACTCATCACTGAAGGACACGTGTATATAGGTATGCCTCCGCTTTACCGCTTGCAAAAGAAGGACGAGATACTCTATTGTTACGACGACAACGCGCTTGTCGAAGGTCAAAAGAAGATGGGCAAAAACGCGCTTCTTCAACGTTTCAAAGGTCTCGGTGAGATGAACCCCGAACAACTTTGGGACACCACTATGGATCCTGCAAAACGCACTCTTACGAGAGTTACGATTGACGACGCGGCAATGGCGGATAAGCGAATAACCATTCTTATGGGCGACGACAGCAACATAAGAAAGGACTATATTTATAAGTACGCCGACTTCAATAAGATTGACGACTTTAAGGTGCAAAAAGAGAACGAACAATAATATTTGTTGAAAACTCTTTCGAAGGTGTGACTTTGAGTTATAAGTCGTCAATCGGGTGTGCACTTATTAACGGTATGTGTGATTTTGAAGACGGAACTCGAACCGCAAGGCGGTGAGCGAATGAGTGCCGAACTTGACGATAAGTACAAGCGACTGCGCCGTGTTGTTGCGTAGCTGGCGCACAAAGCGCAGTGGCATAATAAGCGAAATGTCCCTATTTATGTGAGTGCCGACTTCCCCTCTTGCGAACGATGTTTGTTAAACGGGGAAATGACGCATATTTGAGCAATAGGGGAAAGCCCGAAGGGAAGGGGTGATGTTTCATTTAGAGTATTAAACGACACTCTATTGAGACTTTATTCGGGGAGAGAAAATAAAATCAAACAAATTACAGTTTATTGTGAAAACCAACAATAATTACATTGTAGGGTAGAAAACTATGGCAAAGAAACAACACAAAGAAATTGAGTATAATTCAGTGGTGCTTGACAGCGTCTTCGAAGACGTTATGCACAACTCCATGATTCCGTATTCGGAAAACGTCATTCTCGACCGAGCGTTGCCGAGAGTCGAGGACGGCTTGAAACCCGTTCAACGCAGAGTGCTTTATTCTATGCACGAGATGGGATTGACTCCGGATAAACCACACAAGAAGTGCGCAAGAATCGTCGGCGATTGCCTCGGCAAATATCACCCGCACGGCGATAGCTCGGTGTACGGAGCAATGGTGCGTATGGCGCAACCGTTCTCTATGAGAATGATACTCGTCGACGGACACGGCAACTTCGGTTCTATTGACGGGGATTCCGCCGCCGCAATGCGTTATACGGAAGCGAGAATGAGCCCGCTTGCGTTGGAACTTTTGCGTGACCTCGACAAAGAGACGGTTACGTGGACGCCCAACTTTGACGACAGTCTCGAAGAGCCGACGACGCTCCCGGGACGTTTTCCCAACTTGCTTGTCAACGGCGCAAACGGCATTGCCGTAGGTCTTGCGACCAATATCCCGACACACAATATGGGTGAGTGCATCGACGCCACTATATACAAGATTGACAACCCCAATGCGACGGTGAAAGATTTGTTCAAAGTATTCCACGGGCCTGACTTCCCGACGGGTGCTTTTATTATACCCGTTGACAGCCTCGAAAGCATTTACGAGACGGGCAAGGGCAGAATAAAAATCCGCTCTCGCTTGCATATAGAAAACGACGACAATGGTAAGAAGAACATTGTCATAACCGAGATACCTTATCAAGTGTCCAAATCCGAGCTTTTGTCGCGTATCGCAGATCTCAAAGAGGCTAATAAAGATGCGCTTGCTGGTATATTCGAAATAGTGGACGAAAGCGACAAATCCGGCACTCGCGCAGTGATTAAATGCAAGAAAGACGCAGACGTAAACAAGATTGTCTCTTTCCTCTTCAAAAAGAGCAATCTCGAAATGGGATATTCCATAAATATGGTGGCAATTGCAAACGGAAAGCCCGAACAATTGAGCCTTACGTCATATCTCGACTATTATATCGAATATCAACGCAAAATCATCGTCAATCGCACCAATTTCGACCTCAAAGCGGCAAAAGCAAGAGCGGAAATCGTGCGAGGACTATTGATTGCGATAAGAAATATAGACGAAGTTATTCGCATCATCAAAGAGTCGGAGTCCACGGCAAAGGCAAAAGATACTTTGCGCCAAAGATTTGACCTCAGCGACGCACAGGCGCAAGCAATCCTCGATATGCGCCTCAAAAGTTTGGCAAAACTCGAAGTGGGTAAACTGGAAGAAGAACTTGCTTATCTCGAAAAACAAATTGCTTTGTTCGAGGCGATTTTGGCTTCCAAACGCAGACAATACACCATCGTTAAAGAGGAATTGCAAGCAATCAAAAAGGCTCTCAATTCCGAGCGTATGAGCGTTATTTTGTCAAGCGACGAGCAAGAGGAATACAGCGTACCTAGTGAAGCCGAAGCGGTTGCTTATCGTGACGGCGTTATCGTATCCAACAGTGACGGACAATTGCGCTTTATGTCTCAAAAGGCGTATTCCACGGCAAAGAAGGATATGAGCGCGCTTCCCGCCGACGCACTGCCTATACAACGGCTCAACGTCAACAATAAAGGAACGCTATACGCCGTAACAAACCTTGGTAGCATAGTGAAGATTGACGTCACCACGTTGCCCGAAAAGAAATTCAAAGAAAAGCCGTTCAAACTCGGCGCAATCAATCAAGACGTACAAACGGGCGAGAAAGCGGTGAAGTCGCTCTTCTTCGAGGGTATGCCGGTGGGCGAACTCGTATTGTTCACGAAGCAAGGCGTTGCAAAACGCGTTGATTTGAGCGAATTTACGACGGTGAACAAGACGTATCTCAAAGCAATCAATCTTGCCGAAAAAGACGAGGTGATAGGTTGTGACGTCGTTGACGACGAGAAAAACGTTATGGAAGTCACTTCGCAAGGTCAAGTGCTTGTGTACAAGGCTACGGAAATTCCGCTTCAAGGTCGCACCGCGGCGGGCGTAAAGGGCATAAAACTCAACGACGACGATAGCGTTGTCTTTGGCGGTCAAGTGGAAGAAGAGGGCGAAATCATCGTCGTGTCCAATACGGGCTATGCAAAGAGAGTCATATCAGCGCTTATAGAGCCGTCGTCGAGATACCTCAAAGGAATAAAGATTATCGAACTCGACAAATCTTTCGTGAAGTACGTGGGAACGGTGAAGATGCCCTACGACATTGCGTTCGTAAGCGGTGGACAGACGACAATAGTCAATACGGAAAATATCCGCATAGACACACGCACGACGAAAGGCAAACAATTGTTCAAACAAGAGGTGAGTTTAGTAACTCCTATCAACGACGGAGAAGAAATTAATTAATGATTATTAATTAATAATTAATAATTGCGGAAGGCGTAGCCTTATCCGAACGCACACTCATTCGGAGTGTACTTATTAACGGAATGTGCATATTTGGAGCGTGGAGGCGCAAGGCGCCGACCGTATCGAGCGCCGAACTTGACGGATAGTACAAGCGACTGTGACGTGTTGTTGCGTAG
>URUQ01000099.1 GCA_900551145.1 uncultured Eubacteriales bacterium | reverse complement strand
AATTATGTTCGTTTTGAGACGTAAGGACGCGCGCGCCTTTTTTTATTCCGCAAAGAAGAGCAAGGTTCAACGCTTCCGTGCAGTTTTTTGTAAATATAAGGTTATGATTTTGGTTTGCGCCGAACTTTGAGAGCAGATACTTACGGCACTTTTCTATTTGAAGAGTTTTGGCGATTGACTCACTATGTCCGCCTCGTCCTGCGTTTGCGGAGTGCGCAATATCGAAAATAAGCGCGTCGTACACGCTTTTGGGCTTAAATCTCGAAGTTGCGGCGTTGTCAAAATATATCATACTCTAAATCTCACTATGCAACTTATGCGTTTTCTCACCAAAAATGTGTGCGCGCAATATATTAAATCGAGGGCGGTTACATATAATTGGAGGGGTATATGAGAGAATTTTTCGTTGCATTCCGTTCTCGCGCAGAAGCAGTGCGCTTTTACGAGGATTTAATTTCCTATCACGTCACTTGCAAGCTCATCAACACGCCGTCGTCGGCAAAGGTGGGGTGCGGTTTGTCCGTCAAAATGTTTGCAAAGGATATGCAAGAGGCAAAGATAGTGCTTCAAAGAGGCAGATATAATTCCGCTATAGGCTTTTATTACTTTGCGCCCAACGGGAACGCGATAAGATTGTGAAAACGTGGCAACAATATAAGAGATATCGTAGCGTTTTTATTGCGTGGGCGGATTGACCGCTCACGCGCGCTTGGTATTTGCGTATGCGCTATATTGTGTGCGCAGGCAATTTGGCGCGTATGCGCGCAAACTCTTGCAAAAGGCGTTTTTTTGTGCGATAATTGCGCTATGAACCAAAGAAACATCAAAATTTACGATTTGCTCAACGAGATGCACAAGGACGCAAAGTGTGAACTCAATTATTCCACGCCTTTTGAACTTTTGGTGGCGGTGGTGCTTTCCGCTCAATGTACGGACAAGAGGGTAAATCAAGTGACCGAAGAGCTTTTCAAGGTCGCAAATACGCCGAAGCAGTTTGCGGATATGAATTTGAACGAGCTGGAAGAGCGCATTTATTCTTGCGGGTTCTATCGTAACAAAGCGATAGCGATAAAAGAATTGAGCAAACAAATCGTGGAAGAAGGCGGTATGCCCGACACTTTCGAGGGGCTTACCAAACTTCGCGGAGTGGGCAGAAAGACGGCAAACGTGATATGCTCGGAAGCGTACAAAATCCCTGCAATCGCGGTGGATACACACGTTTTTCGAGTGGCAAACCGCATTGGTCTCGTAAACGCCGACACGCCCGAAAAGGTGGAGCAAGCGCTCAAAGACGCTTTCGATAAAGACAAGTGGTCGCATTTGCATCATTTGCTTATATTCCACGGCAGATACGTGTGCAAATCACAGCACCCGCAGTGCGATAAGTGCAATTTGAGAGAGTATTGCGCCTACTACGCAAAAGTATCAAAATCAACGCAAAAAGCATGAAAAAATTTGAGATAATCACCAAAAAACGCCTTGCGCCCAACGTAAACGAGTATGTCGTTTATGCTCCGCTTGTGGCAAAACACTGTCTTGCGGGGCAGTTTATAATCTTGCGCACGGACGAGGACGGAGAGAGAGTCCCGTTTACGATATGCGACTATTCTCGCGAGGACGGGACGGTTTCGATTCTCGTGCAAGAGGTGGGCTATACCACTATGAAACTTGCCCTTATGCAAGAGGGAGAGTGTCTTGAGGATTTCGTAGGACCGCTCGGCAACGCCACGGATTTGAGAGGGTATAACAATATTTGCCTCATTGGCGGTGGCATTGGAAGCGCGGTGATTTATCCGCAAGCAAAGCAATTGCATAGTCAAGGCAAGCGCGCCACGGTCATTCTCGGCGCAAGAAACAAGGATTTGCTCACCTATGTGGAGCAATTCGACAAATATTCAAATTTGCACCTCGTCACCGACGACGGCTCTTGCGGTGAAAAAGGGTTCGTAACCGATATGCTTAAAAAGCTCGTGAAAGACGGAAGCGAGTTCGATTGCGTGTTTGCGGTAGGTCCTCTTATGATGATGAAAGCCGTTTGCGCGCTTACCAAAGACCTCGGTATACACACCGTCGTGAGTATGAACTCGCTTATGGTGGACGGCACGGGTATGTGCGGATGTTGCCGTTTGACGGTGGGCGGACAGATTAAGTACGCTTGCATAGACGGTCCCGAATTTGACGGTCATCTCGTCGATTTTGACGAAGCGATTTTGCGTTCCAAAACGTATAGAGAGCAAGAAACCGAGCATCTATGCAATTTGAGGAGGCAATATGGTAAAGACTGAAAGACATCCGATGCCCACTCAACGTGCGGACGTGAGAGTAACAAATTTTGACGAAGTCGCGCTCGGATACGATACAAAACTTGCTTCCGAAGAGGCGCAAAGATGCCTCGATTGCAAGAACGCTCCTTGTATGCAAGGTTGCCCCGTGGGCGTGCAAATTCCGCGTTTTATACGCCACGTAAAAGACGGAGATATTAAGGGCGCAATAGACGTTATAAAGATAGACAACAACTTGCCCGCGGTGTGCGGTAGAGTTTGTCCGCAAGAAAATCAATGCGAAAAATATTGCGTGCGTAAGGAAAAACTCGGCGGTTCGGTTGCTATCGGCAATCTTGAAAGATACTGTGCAGATTTTGCGCTTGACAACGATTATCGCGTTGAAGCCGTTAGTCAAAGTATAAACAAAAAAGTGGCGGTGGTAGGCTCCGGTCCTGCGTCGCTGTCGTGTGCGGCGGATTTGGCACGTGCGGGCGTAAAAGTGACTATATTCGAGGCTTTGCACGAGGCGGGCGGTGTGCTCGTTTACGGCATTCCCGAATTTCGCTTGCCAAAATCGCTCGTGAAGAAAGAGATTGAAAACGTGCGCTCGCTCGGCGTGGATATCGAAACGGACGTCGTGGTCGGAAAAACAGTGTTCATCGACGAATTGCTCGCCGAATACGACGCAGTGTTTATAGGCTCGGGCGCAGGCGTGCCGATGTTTTTACACATCCAAGGCGAAAATCTCAACGGCGTGTATTCCGCAAACGAGTACCTCACGAGAGTCAATCTTATGAAAGCATACAAGGATTCGAGCGCAACGCCTATAAGACGCGGGAAAAACGTCGTCGTGGTGGGCGCGGGAAACGTTGCAATGGACGCCGCGAGAACTGCGAGAAGACTCGGTGCAAACGTGAGATTGGTGTACCGCAGAAGCAGAGCGGAGATGCCCGCTCGAAAAGAAGAAATCGAGCACGCCGAAGAAGAGGGTGTGACGTTTGATTTTCTCGTCAATCCCGTGCACATTATCGGGGACGAAAACGGCAACGTCAAGGCTATCGAGTGCGTGAGAATGAGGCTCGGAGAAGAAGACGCAAGCGGAAGAAGACGCCCCGTCACGGTGGAAGGAAGCGAGTTTATCACCGATTGTGACGAAGTTATCGTCGCGCTCGGCACTACGCCCAATCCTATCCTCAAAAACAGTTTTCCGTCCCTTCAAACCTCTCCCAAAGGCACGATTATTGCGGACGAAAACGGCAAAACCAATATTGATCGGCTGTATGCGGGCGGTGACGCCATAACCGGTGCGGCAACGGTTATTCTCGCAATGGGCGCGGGCAAAAAATCCGCAAAAGCGATACTCGAAGAGTTGAAAAACGTCAAACGGAAATAAATCAAAAAAATACATCTGAAGGTGAGAATATGTTTCTCGATTACGTAAAAATATTTATCAAAGCAGGCAACGGCGGCAACGGCAAAGTGTCTTTCCACCGTGAAAAATTCGTACCTAACGGCGGTCCGGACGGAGGCGACGGCGGAAACGGCGGCGATATCGTGTTCGTTGCGGACAAGGATATGAACACCCTCGTGGACTTCAAATATCAGAAGTTCTATCGCGCCCAAAACGGCGGTGACGGTGAGGCAAAGAATTGCACGGGCAAATCCGCGCCAAATCTCGTTATAAAAGTGCCTGTCGGAACGGTTATACGCGATACGCAAAGCGGAAGCGTCATTGCAGACCTCTTTGACGACGGCGAAACGTTTGTTGCGCTCAAAGGCGGTAGAGGGGGCAAGGGCAACAACCGCTTCGCACACTCAAGACGTCAAGCACCGTCTTTCTCGCAACTCGGTGAAACTACGGAAGAGCACCAAGTCACGCTCGAACTCAAAACCATTGCGGACGTCGGTCTCGTAGGCTTCCCGAACGTGGGTAAATCCACACTTTTGAGCGTGTTGACGTCGGCAAAGCCCAAGATTGCCAATTATCACTTCACGACCATCAATCCCAATCTCGGCGTTGTGCAAATGTACGACGACAGTTTCGTTATTGCGGATATCCCCGGTCTTATCGAGGGAGCAAGCGAGGGCGCGGGGCTCGGACACTACTTCTTGCGCCACATCGAGCGCGTGCGTCTCATCGTGCATATCGTGGATATCAGCGGAAGCGAGGGCAGAGATCCCATCGACGATTATAAAAAAATCAATCAAGAACTTGCAACTTACAGCGAAAAACTTGCCCAAATCCCGCAAATCGTCGTGGCGGGTAAGGCGGATTTGCTCACTGATAGGAGCGAAATAGAGAAGTTTGAAAAAGCAATCGGCAAAAAGGTATACGTCGTATCTTCCGTCACGCACGAAGGTCTTGACGAGCTTCTTGCCGTTATGAAACAAAAGGTTGAGGAGCTTCCACCGCCTCAACGCATTGCTCGTGACGAGAACTTTGAGCTCGAACCCAAGTCCGACCAAAAATTCACAATCTCACGTCTTGACGACGGCTCGTTTTTCGTTGACGGCGGACTTGTTGACTTCCTCATTCAGAACGTCACCATCTCCTCTCAAGACTCCTTTGCCTTCTTCCAAAAAGTTCTCAAAGACCGTGGCGTAATTGCGGAATTGAAGAAACGGGGTATGAAAGAGGGGGATATAGTTTGCATAGGTGACCTCGAATTTGAATGGGTAGATTAAAATGCACTATTTAGCGAATAACTGTGTTACTGCCGTCCGACTGTCAACTCATTTACGATTAGTAAATTAGGGTTGCCACTCGGACGGCTCTTCCTTGTTCTTCATCTAAATATTGCGTTTTAATTTAGCCATTATGCGAATAACTGCGTTACTGCCGTCCGCCCCAAAATCACGTACGCTTTGTACGTTGGGTTTTGGTGCGGGTGGGCGTTTCCTTGTTCTTCATCTCAATGAGCCTTTAATCTTTAACATTTAATACATAATTTTTTTCATCTAAAT
>URUQ01000098.1 GCA_900551145.1 uncultured Eubacteriales bacterium | reverse complement strand
CGGCAAGGATATATAATGTTTACATCTTAAAAAAAACCTCATTAAAGGAGAAAATTTATGAGAAAAGCATTTATTTGTCCTACAAAGTATGTACAAGGCGAAAACGAATTGTTGAACCTCGGTTATTTTGTCAAAACCTTCGGTAAGAAAGCACTCCTTATCGCAGACCCGTTTGCACTCAATCTCGTCAAAGAGAAACTCGAAGCAACGCAAGCAAAATATGGTGTTGAATTCGTTACTTGCGACATCTTCAAGGGTGAATGCTCACGCACAGTCGTAAAAGCACTTCAAGAGTTCGCAAAAGCAAACAAATGCAATTGCACCATCGGTCTCGGCGGCGGTAAGGCAATCGACACTTCAAAATGCGTCGCAGCAGGCAATCCGCTCATCATCTGCCCCACTATCGCGGCAACCGACGCACCGACATCTCACTCCGCAGTTCTTTACACGGACAATCACGAGTTTGACGATTACGCATACTTCCGTCAAAGCCCGTCCGTAGTTCTTATCGACCTCAACGTCATCGCAAACGCACCTTCTCGTTTCCTCGTAAGCGGTATGGGCGACGCACTTTCCACATACTTCGAGGCAAGAGCCAACGTCAACAGCGTATCCAACGTCAACGCAGGTCTCCCCTGCGGAGCAGACCGTAAGAAAGGCACGTTGCTCGGCTACGGCACTTACACTGCTGCGGCACTTGCAGAGCTTTGCTATCGCAACCTTATCAGCGACGGCGCAAAAGCAAAAGTCGCTTGCGACTGCAACGTCGTAACTCCTGCATTTGAAAAGATAGTTGAAACCAACATCCTTCTTTCCGGTCTCGGCTTTGAATCCGGCGGTCTTGCAGCGGCACACGCAATTCACGACGGCCTCACCGCAGTCCACGACATTCACGCTTGCTGCATGCACGGTGAAGTGGTCGCATTCGGTACGATTTGCCAACTCGTTCTCGAAAACAGCCCCGAAGAAGAACTTTACGAAGTTCTCAACTTCTGCGACGAAGTAGGTCTCCCCGTTTGCTTGCACGACCTTATGACCGATCCTCGCACGGGCGAAGTCATCAGAGAAGAACTCACCGAAGAAGAATACAAGATCGTTGCTGCAAAGACTTGCATCCCCGAAGAGAGCATCCACAATATGCCCTTCCCCGTAACCGAAGATATGGTTATCGCTGCAATCAAAGCGGCGGACAAACTCGGTCACGATTTCAGATACGGCTGCGACTGCGAATGCTGCCACTAATAAAAACGCACACTCCCTTGCACGCGCAAGGGAGTGTCTTATAAAAAATCCGCGTATATATGATTATAAGAGGATTATATAAGCGGTTTAAGGAGAAATGTTATGAAGAAAATAATGAATACACCCGAAACTTTCGTTTACGATATGTGTCACGGCTTGGCTGCGGCTCATCCCGAACTCGAATTCGTCGAAAAGTATAAGGTTGTCAAAAAGAAAGATATCAACGACGCAAAAGTCAGTTTGATTTCAGGCGGCGGCAGCGGACACGAACCCGCACACGCAGGCTTCGTCGGCAAAGGTATGCTTGACGCGGCTGTTTGCGGTGACGTCTTTGCATCCCCCTCACAAGTTCAAGTCTACAACGCAATCAAGAAATGCGCAACGGATAAAGGCGTTCTTCTCATCATCAAGAACTACTCCGGTGACTGTATGAACTTCAACAACGCAATGGCAGACGCACAAGACGACGGCATCAAAGTCGACGCAGTGTACGTCAACGACGATATCGCAGTCAAAGACTCCCTCTACACAGTAGGTCGCAGAGGCGTTGCGGGCACGGTCCTCGTACATAAATGCGCGGGCGCGGCGGCGGAACAAGGCAAAGAACTCGAAGAAGTCAAAGCAGTTGCGAACAAGGTTATCGAAAACGTTCGTTCCTTCGGTTTTGCATTCACGAGTTGCACCGTTCCGGCGGCGGGACACCCCACTTTTGAAATCGGAGACGACGAAATGGAATTCGGCGTAGGCATCCACGGTGAACCCGGTCGTTTCCGTGAGAAAATCGACTATTCGACGGGCACGTTCTGCGACGATTTGTCAAGACGTATCCTCACCGACCTCGAAGAAGATCTCGCTCTCAAAAAAGGCGAAGACGTCGTTCTCCTCATCAACGGCTTTGGCGGAACTCCGCTCCAAGAGCTCTATATCCTCAACAATTCCGTAACCAAAGCGTTGAAAGCGGACGGCATCAATATCCACCGCACAATCGTAGGCAACTTTATGACGTCCATCGATATGGCTGGCGCGTCTATCTCCGTCCTCCGTGTCGATAACGAACTCAAAGCCCTCATCGACTACCCCGTATCCACTCCCGCACTCACTTGGGGCGCGGCTATGAGCGAACAAGCGGAAGCGGCACTCGAAGCAGTGCAAGCAATCGGCAGAGCACTCGGATATGCTCCCGTCGAAACCGCACACAAAGCAGCTGCAAAGAAGGCAGCCGCAACCGATGAAAACGAAGACAACGCGGTATACGAAGTGGAAGGTACTCCCCAAGTCGGCGAGACCATCAACACGGCGGCATTCGTTCAAATCGTAGACAAAATGGCAGACGTCATCATCGAAAACGAAGTTCCCTTCTGCGAAGCGGACAAAATGGGTGACGGTGACTTCGGTATGTCAATCGCAAAAGGCTTCAAACAACTCAAAGCAGACTGGGCAACAAGAAAGAAAGGCGACATCGGTCAATTCCTCGTCAGTTGCAGTGAGATAATCAAAGAGTACTGCGGCGGCGCAAGTGGTCCTATTTGGGGTTCTGCATTCAAGTACGCGGGCAAAGCAATGCTCGGCAAGAAAGAAGTAAATCTTGCCGACGTAGCACTTCTCTTCACCGAAGCAAACCGCGGTGTTTACGAAACGGGCAAAAAGTCCTTCGGCAAGGGCGCGGAAATCGGCGACAAGACTCTCGTGGACGCATTGAAGCCCTGCGCAATGGCGTTGACCAAAGCGGCGGAAGAAGGCAAGACTTTGCAAGAAGGTCTCGACCTCGGTGCAAAAGCGGCACACGACGGCGCAGAAGCCACCAAAACGCACGTTGCGACACTCGGAAGAGCCGGCACGGTCGGTGAGCGTTCAATCGGTTATCCCGATGCGGGTGCACACGGACTTGACGTCATCTTCAACGAACTTGCGAAGTATATCGCAAAAATGTAATCGCTTATAAAGCACGAAAAAGGCACTCGTTCGAGTGCCTTTTTTAATGTCGTTTTTTATATTGATTTTTTGTCATTTTTCACACAATCGGCGTTTTATTTGTTCATATTGTATTCGATAAGTGCGATTTTGATACTTTGAATGAGCACGTCTATTGCAAAGTCCATTTCTTCGAGCGACGGCACGCTGGGGGCAATGCGTATATTACTGTCGTTGTCATCCATACGATACGGGAAGGTTGAACCTGCCTCCGTAAACTTGACTCCCGCCTGTAATGAAAGTTCCACGGTGCGCTTTGCGCAATGCGGTACGTCAAGCGAAATAAAATAACCTCCGCGAGGTCTCGACCACTTCACTTCATCGCTTCCGCCAAACGCTTCCCCCATTTTGGCTTGGAACAAATCGAATTTGGGGCGCAATATTGCCGCGTGCTTTTGCATAATTTGCTTTACGTTGTCAACGTCTTTCAAAAACTCCACGTGCATAACTTGGTTTACGCGGTTGGAATTGATTATCTTGAAGAACATGCGCTTGAGCAAGTCTTGCACATTGTTTTGCGACGCCGCAATGACCGCCACTCCGCTTCCCGCAAAAGTGATTTTTGACGTCGATGAAAACTCGTAAATCATATCGGAATTGCCCGCCTTTTTGGCAACGTCGAATATGTTTTTGAGTTTGTCTTCCGTATCGTAAAGCCCGTGGATACAATAGGCGTTGTCCCAAAACACGCGGAAGTCTTTTGCCGCGGGTTTGAGATTTGCCATTCTCTCCACCACTTTATCCGAAAACGTAACGCCCGTAGGGTTGGAATATTTGGGAACGCACCAAATACCTTTGACGCTTGCGTCGTCTTTGACAAGTGCTTCCACCATATCCATATCCGGACCGTCAGACAACATAGGCACGGTGATCATATCTATACCGAAGTTTTCGCAAATGGAAAAATGCCTATCGTATCCGGGCGCGGGACAAATAAATTTGACCTTGTCAAGCTTATTCCACGGTGTCGAACCCATTATGCCGAATTGAAGTGCGAACTGCACCACGTTATACATAATGTCGAGCGACGAGCCTTCGCATACGATAATCTCGTCCGCCTTTACTCCGAGAATGTCGGCAAACAATTCTCTTGCTTGTTTTAGTCCCGCAAGCTCACCGTAATTGCGCGCGTCGATACCGCTCATTTTATAGTCGTACTCACCCGCATGCGCGAGCATAGGCATTGCTATTTCAAGTTGTTCGGAGGACGGCTTCCCACGTGTCATATCCACGCTAACACCGCGTTTTACAAGTTTTTTATATGCCTTTTGTTCGGTTTTGAGTTGCTCGCAAAGTTGTTCTTTGGCAATATCCTTGTAGTTCATAAGCCCTCCGTATTATTGTATCCTATTCCGATCCGGACATTTTTGCCAATCGGCGTAGTCTTTCGTGCGGTTTGTATAATATAATTATACAATCGTCCGATTTTTCAACATTCACACTATATCACCGATTATGCGTTTACGCAACGCATTTTTGAGTGATTTTCGGCATTTTTTTATTATTCGTCACCGCTGTTGGAGCGTATGAGCAAGCGTATAGGCGTACCCGAGAAATCAAAGCTCTTACGCAAGGAGTTTTCGAGGTATCTCTTGTAGCTGAAATGCATAATCGCAGGGTCGTTGACCTTGACCACGAAAGTCGGAGGCGCAACGGACACTTGCGTAACGTAGAAGATTTTGAGTTTCTTTCCGAGATAGGACGGCGGTTCGCTTATTCTGATTGCATCGCCGATAACTTCGTTGAGAAGTCCCGTCGCAATACGCTTTCTGGAATTTGCCACCACCTCTTTGCAAAGCGGAAGCAAATTGTCAAGACGCTTTCCGCTAAGTGCGGAGATGTACACGGACTTGAAATAATCCATATACTTCAAATCCTCTTTGAGTTTTTTCTCGTATTCGTAAATGGTGTGAGTGTTTTTATCCACCAAATCCCACTTGTTCATAACGATTATAGACGGTTTGCCCTCTTCGTGCACGAAGCCCGCAATTTTGACGTCTTGTTCGGTAAGTCCCTCATTGGCGTCGCATACGATAAGCACCACGTCTGCCCTCCGCACCGCAAGGAT
>URUQ01000097.1 GCA_900551145.1 uncultured Eubacteriales bacterium | reverse complement strand
TACGAGATAGGAGTCCGTCTCGTGGGCTCGGAGATGTGTATAAGAGACAGACGCGTGTCTGCCCGCCCCGTCGCCGTCGTAACATACGTACAAATTTTCTGTAAGACGAGATATCTCCCTTGCTTGTCCTTCTGTGAGCGCAGTGCCCATACCTGCAATTGCGTTTTTGATGCCTGCAGCTCCCAAAGAAATGACGTCCATATAGCCTTCTACGAGGATAAGTTCCTTATAAGCAACTCCGTTGAGTTTTTTATCACGCTTGATAAAGTTTACGCCGTACAACGTGCGCCCCTTATCAAAAAGTGTGGTATTGGTGGAGTTTTTGTATTTGGCAACGTCGTTTTCACCGTGATATATGCGTCCGCCAAACGCGATAACGTCACCCATACCGTTCATAATCGGCACGATAATTCTGTTGGCGAAAGCGTCGTAGGGACGGTCGGGATTTGCGATAAGTCCGCACTCTTGCAAGTCTTTGAGCATATACCCTTTGCGACGCATATATCCAACCATACTTTCACCGTCAAGCGAAAGTCCGAGTCCGTAACGCTTGGAAGTCTCGTCGTCGATACCTCTGCTTGCAAGATATTTTCTTGCTTCCTCACCTTTCTTTTCGTCAATCAAGTTGTTGCGATAATACCTCGCGACGTCACGCATAAGTTGTTTAAGGACTTCGGAATGCTCCTTCTTTTGGGTAAATTTGGGGTCGAGCCTGACTTCCGGCAACTGCATCCCCACCTTGTCGGCAAGAATTTTCACCGCGTCGTAAAAGCTGACAGATTCCATTTCCATAACGAATTTCACGACGTCACCGCTTGCACCGCAACCGAAGCAATGATACCAACCGTTATTGACGCACATAGACGGAGTTTTCTCGTTGTGGAAAGGACAGCAACCGAAATAACGTCCCCCTTTCTTTTGCAAAGGGACGTATTGTGAAATGATTTCCACTATGTCGCACTTGTATTTGAGTTCCTCCATAAATTCGGGAGTAAAACCGCCTGCCATATTATCCGCCTTTGTATTAACTATTTATATATACGAATAAAATTTGTCATTTTCCTAAAAAATTATTAAAATTATTAAAAATATAACGTGTAAACTTATATGGTTTTTAGTGAATACAATCGATATTATGCATTGTTGTGCGCAAACATTGCGCACAAGTTCAAGTGTCGGTGACTAAACGGCAAAATGAAAAAGCACGGATAAACCCGTGCTCGTTTTGGTGGTGCGGTCTACGCTTCGCAAACGGCGCAAATGCGCCCAAGTGCAATTGCACGCTACACTTCGTGTTATGTTTGCTTGCTATGTCCACTGCGCTCGATTTGCGCAAATGCTACGCGCTTGCGTCTCTCTTCGCTTGCGGTCACCGAGACTTGTAGCGAACAAAGTGAGCGTAATAGCGAGCGAGATGAGTTTACTCACCGTAGCGAGCGCCACTCGGACGGTACCGTCCGAACAATGCATTGCATTGTTGTGCGCGAACATTGCGCACAAGTTCAAGTGTCGGTGACTAAACGGCAAAATGAAAAAGCACGGATAAACCCGTGCTCGTTTTGGTGGTGCGGTCTACGCTTCGCAAACGGCGCAAATGCGCCCAAGTGCAATTGCACGCTACACTTCGTGTTATGTTTGCTTGCTATGTCCACTGCGCTCGATTTGCGCAAATGCTACGCGCTTGCGTCTCTCTTCGCTTGTGGTCACAAAAGTCTCGGTGACTAAACGGCAAAATGAAAAAGCACGGATAAATCCGTGCTCGTTTTGGTGGTGCGGTCACCGAGACTTGAACTCGGACGGTGTAACCATACGCCCCTCAAACGTACGCGTCTGCCTATTCCGCCATGACCGCTTAACATTGCCTATTATATGATTAAAGCGGATTGTTGTCAAGAAGATTTGTGCGGGAATTTGAAAAAATCAACAAATTTTTTATATGCATATATTTGAATATGAGCAATATCAAAAACGAGGATACTCTGCCCTATTCCCCGCCCGACAACGATAAAAATGCAAAAAATTGCGGTGCCCTAAATCGCAATATGCTTGCAGTATCCGTCGCGAGTCTTCTTTATGAAGGAAAAACCAAAGCGCAAATATTCGACGTGGTCAATTTTTTACATCTACTGATTGCGCTATCCAAAAGTTATTGAATTAGGTTGTAAAACGTATTTATGTATGGTAATATGTATATAAATCAAAATGAAGATACGGTTTGAAAAGTTGTAAACTGAGTAGATTTTAGGACAACGGGTTCGATTCCCGTACAACCGCCATTGCTGTATTTGACCTAAACACCCCTATTTTTTTGCAGGAATAGTGGGCTATACGTCATAAGTCGGCAATCCTCCGTATCGGTTATCGTCGTGGCTGAGACGTATACCGATTGAGGCATACGTCGATATCGGAAATGCGCTCTCACGGAGCGTTTTTTTGTTTATCTACGGCGGATTTTGGTTTGAAAAGGCGGTTTCGACATCACTATGAAGGAGAAACACAAATGAAGAAAACTGCAAAAATCGTAACATTATTGCTTGTCGTTTGCCTTGCATTGACCTTTGTTTTGGTTGCGTGCAACGACGATGAAACACCAAAAGTCGAAGAAAATGCTCTTGCTACCAGTTTGAAAGTCGCTATTAAGAACTATATCGCAAGCGACGACTTTGCCGAGACAAAGCTTAAAGCAACCACGCAAGACAGAGTGCCTATCACTTATTCGAGATATCTCGATGCAAACGTTTATTCCGATAGCGACGCAAATTCATTCAAGACCAATCTATCGTTGATTGACAGCGTAATACAAGACGACGCACTTTCGGACGCACTCTACGATGCCGATAACTGCCCTTTGTACACCAAATCCAGTTATACCTACGACGGTGTAGTTTATGAATCAAAAAGCGGTTGGCAAAGCATCGTAGATTACGTTTATAGCTGGTCTTTGATGTACAACCAATACAAACAATACCTTTTAAAGAGCGGAAAATCGGATTCTTCGTTTGACAAATACGTTCAAATCATCAAGACCTATTTGTCAACGGTAGATTCGTCCGAAAAATACTATGGCACCGCATACGGATATGACAAAGCAACAAGCACGGTATTGACGCTTGCAAACCTTGGTATCGATGCAAAAGAATGCGCTCCGACAAGTTACGATTTCATTCTTTCCTATTACGACAAAAACATCGAGGGCGAATACTACAAATACCTCGGCAATCCCAACTGGATAGGCTTTTCGGGCAGACCTCTCGTTGCAGGCTCGCTTATGAAAGCGGAAGAAAAATACAGCCTTACGTACGAAAAAACGATGCAAGGCATTTATCCGTATAACGACTCGAAAACCGATGCGAATTTCAACTACAATATCGACGATATGATAAATCTCGACAGACTCTATGACGACTACGGCAAAAAGATTATATCCGATTACGACTCTTTGGGCGATTCTCGCTACGGCATCCTCTACGGATATATCAACGGCATAGATATGTCCGCATACGTCAAGTCAACGGACGATAACACCAAGTACGACGTTATTGGCAAGTGGATTGCGACTCTCGCAATTGACAAAGACGGAAATTACGTGCTTGCGGATTCCGTGGATATGTCAGTTGCAATCGCATACGTTGCTTTTTCACAAGGCGTAACGGCACCAACCCCCGTCGGCACGTTCACGACGAGCACTCCGTGCATCAAACTCTGACAATTCAAAAAGCACCGATCTATCCTATGCTCAAACATATGAAAAACGAAAAACGAATCTTAATTTTGCTCATTGTATCCATAGCAATACTATCGACGCTTTCCGCCTGCGATAAAGGCGTATTGGGCGACGACGAGACGGTCGACTCCCCTCAATACGTCGTCGTGGACGGCAACCAACTATATTTCACGTTGCAATTGCGCAAGTCGAGCGAAGAATACGACGTTTCCGAAGGAGACTCTCGACCGCACGCAAGTTTAAACGGAGATTTAATATTTGAATGGCAAGTGCCCTACTATGGTAGCACGGTGTACGAATCCGTCGTTAAGTTTTTTGACGGAAGAGCGGATAACATTGAATTCCGCTTATCGCAACGCAGGTTTTATATGTTTGAGAAGGCTACGCTTGAAAACGGCAACGTTTACAACTTAGAAAACTGCTATGTCGCTGCTGACGGAAAGTATTCAAAATGCGCAAACTATCAAAAACTTTTAGGTGATGACGAAATCGCCGGAACGGTTGACGATTTGAAGGTTTTGGTGTTAGTATTAGACGGATGGATAAACTATTGACGGAGGACTTATGGAAAGTTTGTCTTTGAAAAAAGCCGAGCGTTACGCTCAAACAAAAGGCTTGAAAGGCTGGGTGGCTATGTTTGCGTTGCTTGCGCTTATGTGCTACGACCAGTTTGTGTTGGAAATACCGTTTGCAAACGTGGTATTCCCAATTCTCGTTATATGCGCGGCAAGCATGACGCCTGCAAAAAACGCCGTCCTCATCGTCGCATACTCGATTATTTTCGAGCTCAGTTGCATAGCGTGGTTCCCACAAGACTTGCCGAGAGTGCAATATTGGCTGTTTGAAGTTATGATCGGATACTCCATGCCTATGCTTTGCTACAAAGTCCTCAACTTCAAGCATAAGGATATGAGCATATTCTCGTACGCGGCAATCGCGTCGCTGGGTGAACTGCTTTACTTCTGGGTGTCCGTAGTCGCGACCGTGCTTATCTGGAAAGTGCCTTTCGGCGCATACTTCCTTTCCGATATCCCGTTTGAACTCGGCGGTTGTCTTGCAACGTTCGTGTGCGCACTCCCCGTTGCGACTATCTACAAGTTGACAACCAAAGAACTCACTCTCAAAGCACCGAGAAAAGACCGCTTTGCCGTTGCACAAATCTGATTTATCCAAAAGAAACAACATATTTACACCGACAAAAACAAGCTCCATAACGGAGCTTGTTTTTTTGCTCTTAAACAATCAAGTAAACGAATAATTATCCCTTTCCGCTCCGCACGCAATCGGACAAGACAAATTACGCCTCCCCTACCCGATTTTTACATAGTCGGGAAACGATGGATTCGTATGTATGTAAATGTATCCTTTATTTTGCTCACTCATATTCATTTACTTCCGTGAAAATCTTATTAAACAGTAATTGCTTAAATAATTCATTTATTTGTCTAACCATTTTTTCTGAATGCACTTGTGTCCCTATCTCTATGTTTCCTGCCATACCATGATAGGAAAGATTCGCCGAGGAAATCAAGACATCATCGTTATCCACTGCTAGAATTTTTGCATGAAGTGCTGC
>URUQ01000096.1 GCA_900551145.1 uncultured Eubacteriales bacterium | reverse complement strand
ATAGGAGTCCGTCTCGTGGGCTCGGAGATGTGTATAAGAGACAGATATAATATCAAAGCAGTATATTATTATAATATATCAATATTATTGAGGCAAGATATGGCAAAGGAAAAAGAACAATTTGTAAAAGAAATTACGGATATGAACGAGGATTTTCCCCAATGGTATACCGACGTCGTGCTCAAAACGCAACTCGTTGACTACGGTCCTGTCAAGGGTACTATGGTTATCCGCCCTTACGGATACGAGATTTGGGAAAATATCCAACACGAGATGGACAAGCGTTTCAAGGCAACGGGTCACAAAAACGCATATTTCCCGCTCTTTATTCCGTACAGTTTTCTCGTCAAAGAGGCTGACCACGTAGAAGGATTTGCGCCCGAAGTCGCACTCGTTACGCACATCGGCAACACTCCGCTCGAAGAGCAACTTGTCGTCCGCCCGACATCCGAAACCATTATCTGCTCTATGTACGCAAAGTGGGTGAAGAGCTATCGCGATTTGCCCGTGCTCATCAACCAGTGGGCAAACGTAGTGCGTTGGGAAAAGACCACTCGTCCGTTTTTGCGCACGAGCGAGTTCTTGTGGCAAGAAGGTCACACCCTCCACGCAACCGAGGAAGAGGCAAGAGAAGAAACGCTCAAAATGCTCGAAGTGTATCGTGAGTTTATGCAAAACGTGCTTGCAATCGACGTTCTCGTAGGTCGAAAGACGGAAAAAGAGAAATTTGCAGGCGCAGTGGACACCTACACTATGGAGGCAATGATGCTCGACGGCAAAGCGTTGCAATCGGGCACGTCCCACTATCTTGGAAAAAACTTTTCGTCCGCTTTTGAAATCAAGTATCTCGACAAAGACGGTCAACTCAAAAATCCCTATCAAACCAGTTGGGGTACGTCAACCCGTCTTATCGGTGCACTCATTATGGCACACGGCGACCAACGCGGTCTCAAACTCCCGCCGGTAGTCGCACCTATCCAAGTCGTAGTAGTGCCTGTCGCTGCTCATAAAGAGGGCGTCATAGACAAGGCAAACGAAGTTGCAACCGCACTCCGCAATGCGGGCGTGAGAGTGGAACTCGACGACAGAGAACAATCCCCCGGCTGGAAATTCAATGAATGGGAAATGAAGGGGGTCCCCGTACGTCTCGAAATCGGTCCTCGCGACATCGAAAACGGTCAAGTAATGGTTGCACGCCGTGATACTCACGACAAATTTGCACTCAAACTCGACGATTTGACCACGGAAATCCCCGCATTGCTCGACGATATCCAAAAGAATATGTTCAAGCAATCTCACGATTTCTTGCACTCCCACATCGTCACTTGCCACAACCTCGACGAGATGAAAGACGCGCTTGACAATCACAACTTCGTCAAGACAATGTGGTGCGGAGACCGCCATTGCGAAGACGTCATCAAAGAGAAATACTCCGCCACCTCTCGTTGTATGCCTTTTGACCAAACGCCCGTCGGAGACGTATGTCCTGTATGTGGGAAGCCGGCCTCGCACGTCATCTACTACGCAAAAGCGTATTAAGACGCGCTATTTAGCGAATAACTTCGGCAGAGCCGTCCGTAGGTCAACTCATTTACGATTAGTAAATTAGGGTTGCCCCTCGGACGGCTCTTTCTTGTTCTTCATCTAAATATCGCGCCTAACTTTGGACGCGATTGACGCATAGCGTAACAATCGCTATTAAACGCGTTATGCATCGATTTGGCACAGTTTTAGACGCGCTATTTAGCGAAAACTTATTCAAGGCGTACTTATTAACGGAATGTGCATGTTTGAAAACGGAACTCGAACCGCAAGGCGGTGAGCGAATGAGCGCCAAGCTTGACGATAAGTACAAGTGAGCCGATAAGTGTTGTTCTTTTTATCGGCGAACGAGTGGCATAACGAGAGAACGATACTCGTCTATGCGCGTGCCGAGTTCCCCTCTTGCGAACGATGTTTGTTTAAGTAGAGAAATGACCTATATTTGAGCAATAGGGGAAAGCCCGAAGGGAAGGGGTGATATTGCATTAAAGGAGTTACGACGATACTTTATTAAAAAAGACACGCAATATTGCGTGTCTTTTCGTTACTCGTTGTTTTCTTCCTTGTCGTGCTTGTCGAAGAGTTTGAATTTTTGTTCTTGCTCTATATACTCCTAAAAATTTGATGTTTTGTTAATATCATATAAAATTCGACTTGTAAATATCTGTCTTTTATATTTCTTATTTATTAGTATTAATTAAAAATATCCATTTTATCTTTATTGCCATTTTCGCGCTTCTTTTATATAATGTCAGTATGGCAAACAAGAAATCTAATAAAAACACGAAATCAACCAAGGCCTCGCCTTCGACGAGTGCGTCCAAGTCCAAGCAATCGCAACAGAGCACCGTCGAAAAAGCGGTGAAGAAGGCGTATAAGAAAAATCCCAAAGCGGTTGTCATATCAATAGTTGCAATCGTGCTTATCATAGCAATCGCTTTTGCAATATTGTATTTCGGCTTCCCCGATACTTGGGCAGAAATCGTAGCCCTATTTAATAAAGACGAGAATAAGGGTGGAAATTCTTTCAAACCGCTCGTGCGCGGTGACGGGGAACTGCTTGTGCATATGCTTGACGTGGGGCAAGGAGATTGCATTTATATCCAACTTCCTGACGGAAAAGATATGGTGATAGACTGTGCCAACTGCAACAATTCCGGCACTTATCAAAAGGAAACGTTCGACTATCTCGACGCTTATATAGAGGACGATACCGTCGAATATCTTATGCTCACGCACTGCGACAGCGACCACGTGTACTTTATGGACGATTTGCTTGTAAGATATCAAGTGGACAATCTCTATATGCCCAACGTGCTTGCAACGCCAAAAAACGAGGAGTTGAAGAATCAAATTGCCGAACTGGACACGTCGAGATTTACGGATAAGGACACGATTGACTCCGTCACGTATGCTCAATTCTTTATCGCTGCGCTCACCGAGCCCAATTGCACTATAACGCTCAACGTGGACAAAGATGCGTCTTCCAACACGATAATCATTGAAGAAACCTCCTATAGACTGGTGTTCTATTGCCCCACGCAAGAGTATTACGATGACAATAATCTCAATAGTGCGGAACGCAAAAACGCGATTTCACCGATTGGCATTTTGGAGTACAACGGACGCAAAGTTATGCTCACAGGCGATAGCAACGAGATAAACGAACCTCTCGTTATGGCAAGAACGGGCAAAATCGATTGCGACATTTTGAAAGTTGGGCACCACGGAAGCGCAACGTCCACGTCTACGGCCTTTTTGGATTGTTATACGTTTGAGTACGCATTGATAAGTTGCAATGCGGCAGGCAATACGTTCAACCACCCGCGCCAAGATACGCTCGATAGACTTGCGCAACACGATATCGATGTCTATCGCACGGACAACAACGGCAACATCGTCGTGTCGGTGGACAAGGACGGAAATATCAAAATTACCACCGAAAAAGAGTGGAATCAATCCCAAAACCTAATAGGACTTGCGGGAACGGGGAATGACGATTAAATGATAAAAAAGACACGCAGAAGCGTGTCTTTTTTAGTGATATTCACCGAGCAAAAGACGTCGCTGTGGCAAAGACAACTCACAAGTTCATTGTCTACTGCCACGCTAGTCTTATTGCTCCTCTACCGCGCAACCGATACACGCTATCAGTTCAAGCAAGGGTAAAACTCTTGCCACAATTTCGCTATATCGCTTGCTTGGTGTGTGCGGCTCGCGCCTAGATTGCCACGTCGCAACATTAGTTGCTCCTCGCAATGACAGTAGGTGGGACACCCACACCCGATTTTAATTTTCATTATGTCATTTCAAGCGATAGCGTGGGAATCTAGCGTAGCGAATATAGAATATTCCATTAGCGCAATTTATTGCGCATAACGTTACTCGTAGACAGGCGGAGCCGTAGTTTATAACACCACGAAGAGTTGTTGTGAGCATCAACTTTCTATCCGAGCAACCGCCGAGCCGTCTCAAGGTTGCGAGACCTTACGCACAAAAGCAATGCTCCGATTGCTTTTGTGTAGGACGTTTGCGCCTAAATATGTGTCAAGTTATCTCATAGAGATAAGTGACACGTGTTTAGCATTCGGCGCAAAGATATTGCAATAAAAGAAAGACACGCCAAAGCGTGTCTTTCGTAAGCTTGCAATAAATTTTAGTCTGCTTTGTATGGGAGAAGAGCCATAACTCTTGCTCTCTTGATTGCGACTGCGAGCGTTCTTTGGTGTTTTGCACACACACCGCTCATACGACGAGGAAGGATTTTGCCTTTCTCTGTTGTGAATCTTTTGAGTTTTGCAGTGTCTTTGTAGTCGATGTCTTCAACGTGGTCTACACAGAACATACAAACTTTCTTTTTGGGCACTCTCTTGGGTGCGCGAGGTGCTTTGATTTCTTCAGCCATTTTTATTACTCCTTATATTAGAATGGGAGGTCTTCGTCGATGGGTTTGAGATCGTCGAAATCGACGTCGTCAGAACCGTTTTCATCATTCTTCGTGGAGAGGAATTGCACTTCGTCAGCTGCAATTTCAGTCACATAACGACGAGAACCGTCTTGCGTGTCATAACTTCTTGTTTGGATGCTTCCGCTGATTGCCGCTTTGCTACCTTTTTTGAGGTAACGAGCGCAATTGTCGGCTTGTGCTCTCCATACTACGACAGGGAGAAAATCTGTTTCTCTTTTGCCGTCTTTTGAATAACTGCGAGACACTGCAAGTGTAAATCTGCAAAATTTGATACCGCTGTTTGTAGATGCCAACTCGGGATCTTTTGTCAAATTGCCGATCAAAAATACTTTGTTCATAGTTTTTCTCCTTATCGATTACTTCTTGATGATCATTTGTCTAACAACGTTCTCGTCGTTGCGCATGTATCTGTCAAGTTCTGCTTGGGCTTCTTTGGTGCAGGTGACGTTCATGAGAACGTAGTAGCCTTCGTTTTGCTTATTGATTTCGTAAGCAAACTTTCTCAAACCCCATTTGTCCAAACCGTCCACGGTGCCGCCGAGAGTAGCAACCAAGTTTTCGAATTTTTCTACGACTTGATTCTTCTTATCGTCGTCAACGTCGCAACGAATGATGTAGAGAACCTCATACTTATCCATACTTTTTACCTCCTTTTGGTCTTGTGTCCCTTGCGGGAAAGGAATGTGCATCTCTTTGATGCCTTGTTATAATATATTAAATATTTATATTTGTAAAGCAAATAAACCAAAAATGGAGCGGAATTAATAATTATGAATTAATAATTAATAATTAATAATTGCGGAAGGCGTAGCCTT
>URUQ01000095.1 GCA_900551145.1 uncultured Eubacteriales bacterium | reverse complement strand
TATGTGTCAAGTTATCTCAAAGAGATAAGTGACACGTGTTTAGCATTCGGCGCAATTTCTTTACCACTTGTTCTCGCAATATTCGCAAAAGGCATACATATCCTTCACTTCCACTTTCGTGCCGTCGTCAAGGATTGCAGTGCCGTTCCAAATGCCGTGGACTTGGTGGCAGTGCATACGGAGAAGATTGATGACGTTAAGATCGCCGTGATGATCGTAGAAAGGCGTCATAGTGAAATCGAAGCGTCCGTCTTGGGACACAAAGTGCCATTTGTCGGTAAACTTATCGGGTTTGGGGAACGTTTCCACATCTACGGGCCCGAATTTGTGGCATTTGCCGTCCCAGAAGATTGCGGTCTCGGTTGCGTGAGACTCATCGCCGATACCCCACGTAATCTCGAAACCGAAAAGATGCTCTTTGCCGTCGGGAGTAGTGACGTACTTGTTGCCGTTGCCCCAATACCACACCATCTTGTACGGAGTATTGACTCTGCCCCAATCGAGGAATGCAAAGGTGTCTTTCTTATCAAAAGTCCACGTTTGCTCACCCCAGCGGAACGTACCCTCGCAAGGCATACTGTTTTGCTTGGTGGTCATAAAGTATCTTGTGGGCTTCTTGGCAAACGGAAGAACGGTGGTGATATTTTCAAGCCCGTCCATAATATCCATAGTGAAGTTGCACTCCACCTCTTTGCCCTTGTACGTGCCCTTGAAGAATATCGTTCTCGTGTTTTCTTCGGTGATGACTTTCATTTGCGTCTTGCCGACCGTGTGATCGAGCACGTTGGGTTCGTCACCCTTTGGAGGCAACATATATTTCCCGCCACCGAGGAAAAGCGCAGTGCATTCGAGAATAGTTCCCGAGTGGATTTTGCCTTTTTGATGCGCATTGTGCAAGTCCGTAATGGACGCTTGCGCATAACCGCCTATGGATATGTTTGCAAAACTGATTTGCACCATAAACTCGCCGTTTGAGATTTGATAGAAATCCCATTCCTTCTTGCGCCAACTCGGGCGTGCGTCCTTGCGGTTGTACTCAAAGACGTTGTGTCTTGCCCAACCCGGTGAAAGCAAAGTTCCGTCCTTGCCCAAAAGCGTCGTGGGACGAGTGTACTCTGTTTGTTTGCTGTTGACTTGACCGTCTATCCAACTCGGATACGTTCTTTCCATAATCCCTCCATATCGATATTATACTTTTGTATAATAGATTATATGTTAAGTATAATTCAAAACCGCCTTGCACGCAATACCCATTTTTTTGCGGATATAACGAAAATGCGCCGTTTTGAGTAAAACGCTGGATTTGCAAACAAATTTTATCTATAATAAGAGCGAGGCAATTATGGAAATAAAACCGATAGCACACGTCAAGACACCTTTCAATGAAAAATTCGGCGTACCGCGTCAAAGCGGACGAGTCCCCTCACGCGCAAAAGTGGTATTTGAAAAAGAATACCGCCACCCCGACGCATTGAGAGGCTTGGACGAGTTTTCGCATATATGGCTACTGTTTGATTTTTCACTTGCTCATAAAGACGAGTTTTGCCCCACCGTGCGCCCTCCGCGTCTCGGAGGCAACAAAAAAGTGGGCGTATTTGCCTCTCGCTCCCCCTTCCGTCCCAACAGTATAGGTCTCAGTTGTGTGCGCCTCGTTGGCATAGAACATAGCGACGAATACGGTGATTATCTTGTCGTTGAGGGCGCAGACCTCATAGACGGCACGCCCGTTTACGATATAAAACCCTACGTCCCCACCGACTGCGTAAAAGACGCCGTTTGCTCGTATGCGGACAAACATTTTTATGACAAACTTGGCGTAGTTTGGCAATGCGACGCGTCCGCTTTGTCCGACGAATTCAAAGCCACGATAACCGCTTGCATAGCCGAAGACCCACGCCCCTCGTATCAAAACGACGAGCGTGAATACGGTATGCTTTTTGACAATCGCAACGTAAAATTCATCGTCAAAAACGACATCGCGTATATAATATCAATCGACTGATTGTTTTGCAAAACCGCTGTTTTACACACAAAAAACGCACGTATAAACGTGCGTTTTTGCTATTTCTTCATTTTTTATTATTCCACAAAATACTTGCTGTAATTGGGGCGCAACATCGTATGCGGAACGTAAAGTTGCGCAATGAACACCGCAAACATAACCACCATACAGCCTATAAATTCCGTCGTTCCGCACGGCTCGTGAAGTATCGCGACGCCGGCGATTAGAGAGATGACCGCTTCCATAGACATTATGAGCGTGGCAAGCTCGGGCGTGGTGTATTTCTGTCCTATCGCTTGGAAAGTGAAGCCTATTCCCGCCGAGAAAATACCCACGTAAAGTATGGACCAAATGTTGTTTCCTATTGCTTCGATAGGCGGAAAGCCCTCTATTGCCATAGCGGGCAAACTCAACACCGCCGCCACCAAAAACTGCACAAACGTGAGTTTAAAAGGATCGGTGTCTCCGACGTATACGTCTATGAAAATTATTTGCATAGAGAAGCCGATTGCGCAAAGGAGCAAAATGTAATCCGCTTCGTTGAAAGAAAGCGACGCGTCGTCTCCCATACACATAAGATAAAATCCGACCATACCGAGCGCAACTGCAATCCATGCGTGTGCGGGAATACGCTTGCGTATGAGCACGCTCAAAAGCGGGACGATGACAATATAAAGCGCGGTGATAAATCCGGATTTGCCGAGCGAGGTATGTGCCACGCCGTATTGTTGAAGATTGTTCGCGATAAAAAGGCAAACTCCGCAAAGCGTTCCGCCGATAAAAGTGGATTTATTCCACCCCGTGCGCGTAGTGCCTCTCTTTTTATCGACGAGCATATTGACAAGTATCATTGCACCTATAGTCACCACGGCAAGGGCAAACCGAAAGGCATTGAACGTAAACACGGGCACGTCCGAGGACGCGCTTCTTTGCGCCAAGAAAGCAAAGCCCCAAATGAGCGCGCACAATGACACGAAGAAAATCCCGATTAAATTGTGAGATGACTTTTTTTGGTTCATACTGCCCTTTTCACGTCTGTTTAACAATTATATATATTTGTTTTACAATTATATGGTGAATATTTATGCGATTTGCGACTTTGCAACCACGTGCGATAGTTTGATATAATCATCGAGCGACAACGCTTCCCCTCTTACGAGCGGTGCAAAACCCGCCTCTTCGATGATTGCGGTTGCTTCTTGTTTGGATATTCCGAGCGACACGCTCAAATTGTTGGCAAGCGTCTTTCTTCTCATCGCAAACGCTCCTCTAACGAGTTTATGCACGAGCGAAAAATCCTCACCCGCAAGTTTATTGCGGTCGATGTCTATGCGCACCACCGCGCTATCGACGTTGGGAGAGGGGAAAAACATATTTCTCGATACGTTTCTCGTGATTTTTGCGTCCCCCGCCATTTGTATGGCAAGCGTGATTGCGGAATAGTCTGCGGTGTTGGCTTTTGCCACGAATCTATCCGCAACTTCCTTTTGCACCATAATCGTGAGGCTTTGTACGTCTAGCGTACTCTCGATAAAACGCATTGCAAGCGGAGTGGTGATATAATACGGCAAGTTTGCCACCACTTTGAAGGGCGATTGCACTATTTCGCGCACATCGTCGTCCTTCATCTTGAGGATATCTCGGAAAATAACTTCCACATTGTCCACGCCTTGAAGGGACAAGGCAAGCACCGCCCTCAAATTGGAGTCCACCTCAAACGAGTACACCTTTTTTGCGACTTTTGCAATCGCTCTCGTGAGCGTGCCCGCGCCCGTGCCTATCTCGACCACAACGTCACCCTCGCATATCCCGCTGTCGGCAACGATTGCGTCAAGCAAATTGCCGTCGGTGATAAAGTTTTGTCCGAGTGCTTTATTGAATCGAAAGTCAACGCTCTTTAGAATGTCTCTTACGCTGTTGTTTTCCATATTTTTCCTTGTTGCAATGCGAATATACTTTTCTATCCGTCACACACTACTATCGTACCGAAGATAAACTATCGAAGTACAAAAGATAAAAACGGAAGCAAAACTAATACCAATCACGGTTTTCTCCCGTTTTTTCTTTTTGTCAATACTCCGTATCCTCTCGTATGGTTTCTCTCACTTTGAAATGCGCGCCCGCCTCGACTGCGAGTTTTCTGCACGCTTCTATCTCTTCCTCACCGATAAAATCGACCACGGACATCGTAGTATCGATACCCGCATCCACGCAGTCTTTGGCAAATTTAAGCATAGCGTAAAACGCGTCTTTTCCGTACTTGCTTCTGCAAATCTCTTGATAGGTATCCGCGTCCGATGCGTTGAGAGATATGGACACCGCATCAATATACGGCGCAATGAGTTTTGCAACGTCCTCACGCTTGTTTATAAGGTTGCCGAGCCCGTTGGTGTTTATCCTAATCTTGCACCCCTTGTTTTTGAGATAGGGCGCAATTTGAGATATCATAGATAGATTGCACATCGGCTCGCCGAACCCGCAAAACACAATCTCTTTATACCTTTTTAAGTCGTACATACCAAGGTCGTCCACAAGTTCTTGATAGGTCGGTTCTTTGAGCAACCATAGGTCACTTCCGCTCACGCCGTCTTTGATGTTGCGTATGCAAAACTCACAGTTGTTGGGGCAACGGTTGGTGATGTTGAGATATAGGCTGTCGCCAAATTCGTACACGTAATTGTTTGTCATGTTATTTCCCAAAAACGGTTTTATCTATATCATTTCATACGATAAAACAGTCTTTTTGCATTTTCAGTCGTTATTTTTTCAAGTTGATCTTTGTCGACGTTCAGCACTTCGGATGCCTTTTCAAGCACGAGCGAAACGTACTTAGGCTCGTTGAGTTTGCCCCTAAACGGGACGGGTGTCATATACGGACAGTCCGTTTCGAGCACCAGTCTGTCAAGCGGTACGGTGGCAAGTGCCTCGATATTATGCCGTGCGTTTTTAAAAGTTATCGCACCTCCGAACGAGTAGTACGCATCCAACTTGTCAAAAACTTTGACGTACTCGCTCGATCCCGAATAGCAGTGCAAAAGCAAGCCGTGATTGAGATAACTTTTCATATCGAAAAGTATTTTTCTTGCGTCGTCATATGCGTCTCTGACGTGCAAAACGGCAGGCAAACCCACTTCGTTTGCAAGCTCGATTTGCTCGGCAAATGCCTTTCTTTGCACGTCTCTCTCGCTCAAATCGTAATAATAATCCAAGCCGATTTCACCGATTGCGACACACTTTTGATTGCTTGCAAGTGCTTTGAGTTCTTGATAAGCCTCATCGGTTGCCGTGTCTGCGTCGTGCGGGTGAATACCCACCGCACAATATAGCGC
>URUQ01000094.1 GCA_900551145.1 uncultured Eubacteriales bacterium | reverse complement strand
CGAGATAGGAGTCCGTCTCGTGGGCTCGGAGATGTGTATAAGAGACAGATTTAGGATACCCGTTAAGTTCCGCGAAGGGCTTGGCGCAAATCCTTATTATATGCCGGGCAAAAACGGGTGCCTCTACATCGTTCCCGAAGAAAGATTCGAAGAGATGTTTGCGCCGTTCATCAATCAAAATCCGTACACCTCGGATACCGATGAATTTACGTCCAGCGTGTTTGCGTTCAGCGGACCTTTGGAAGAAGACGCACAGGGCAGAGTTACTCTCGACAAAAACATCAAAGAGAAATACGGCATTTCAAAAGAGCTTGTTTTCGTGGGTAAAGCGACCTACCTCGAAGTGTGGCCGAGCGAAACTTGGGACGCGAGATACGGTGTGCTTGATCCTCAAAAAATTGACAAGATGATTCAAGACCTCAAAAAGTACGGGGTGTGAGAATGGAATTTGCACATATCCCCGTGATGTTGAACGAATGTCTTGACGGACTGAATATCAAAAGCGACGGCATTTACGTCGACGGTACGGTAGGCGGTGCGGGGCACTCGATTGAGATTGTAAAGCGACTCGGTGAAGGAGGCAGACTCATCGCCGTAGACAAAGACAAATACGCTTTGCAAGCGTCGAGAGAAAGGCTCAGAGATTATCTCGATAAAGTGACCTTCATTCACGACGATTACAAAAACCTCATTGCCAATCTCGACGAGATAGGCGTTGGAGAGGTGGACGGAATACTTCTCGACCTCGGCGTATCCAGCCCTCAACTGGATAATGCCGAAAGAGGGTTCAGCTATATGAAGGACGCGCCTCTCGATATGAGAATGGATTGCGACCAAACGCTGACGGCGTACGAAGTGGTCAACGACTTTTCGGAAGAGGACCTTGCAAGAATACTCTTCGATTACGGTGAAGAGAAACTTGCCAGAGTGATTGCGAGAAGAATCGTAAATCACAGAAGCCAAAAGCCGATTGAAACGACGCTGGAACTTGCAAAGATAGTCGAAGACAGTTATCCGGCAAAGACGAGATGGAAATTCGGACATCCTGCAAAGCGCACTTTCCAAGCGATAAGGATTGAAGTCAACGGAGAGCTTTCAAGGCTTGACGAGGCAATCACCGCAATGGCAAGACGGCTTAAAAAAGGCGGAAGAATGGCAGTGATAACCTTCCATTCGCTAGAAGACAGAATTGTCAAATCCGCATTCAAACAACTATCGCTCGCGTGTACGTGTCCTCCGGACTTTCCCGTGTGCGTATGCGGAAAGGTGCAAGAGGTGGAACTTGTAAACAAGAAACCCATCGTCGCCACCGAGCAAGAACTTGAAATCAATCCACGCTCGCAAAGCGCAAAACTCAGGGTAGTAGAGCGAGTGTGAAAAAGATAAAAACACATAAAAAATAAGAGAGAATAAAGAAGGGAAATTCGGTTATCTATCAGGGTGAAAAAAGAGAAACCGATAATCTAAAAAGGGGTATGTTATGGCAATTACATTGGATGAATTGTTGGGAAGAAACACACAAAGCGTAGCACAACAAAACAGCGTTGAGCGTTTTCCTTCATACGAAGATTTTAAGTCCTCACGCAATACTTATGCGCAACAAACAGAGCCGCAAAACGCACGTTACAATTTCGATATAGCACCTGCGCAAGCACCGAGAAGCGTGGAAAGCGTAAGAAGCTACGAAGCAAATCGTCCGTACGTTGCACCCCAATCGAGCGAATATCAAACTCGCGAATATCCCTTCTACGATAATTTGCGTGCAAACGCACCCGCACAACCCGTGCAATACAGCGCGCCCGTGCAATACGATCAAACCGCGTACGTAGAGCCGATGCAATATCAAGCACCCGTTCAAACGAGAGTTGCGAAACCCGAAAACTTCTACGAGTTTACCGCTCACGACACCGAAAGATTGAGTGACCAAGAACTCTATAACAGACTTGCGGGCACTTCTCAAAACGGACCCGTGTTTCAAGACGCACAAGTAGCACAAAAAGCGCGCACTTCATTGTTTGCTCGCAGAGCGCAAAGAACGCAAGACACCACCGAAGAAAGACAACGCGGTAGACTCAACACCAAAGGCAAAATCATTCTCGGCGTATATCTTGCCGTTATCGCACTCGTTGCGTCGCTCATCATCGTCAACGCAACAAAGATCAACGCGGGCAAAGCGGTTACTCCGACGAGCAAAGTCGGCGTGGTCGCAACTCAAAATGCGAATAATACGGAATCTTTCGGAATAGATTCCAAATATGAAGTTCGCATCGACAAATAAGACAAAACCCAATCTTCTTTATAATCCAACAAAAAGGCTGTCGGCAGTATTACTGCTGATGGTCTTTTTGTTTTGTGCGGTGCTATGCAAAACCTTTTTCGTGATGGTGGTTGATAGCAAAAACTTGCAAGTAAAAGCGTTGTCTCAATGGCTTCGAGACGTCCCGACGGACGCTCCGAGGGGAAGCATCTTGGACAAAAACGGAAAAGTGCTTGCTTCAACTTCCACGAGATACAATTTGTACGTAAGACCGAGCGACACTTCCGACAAAGAGGGGGTTGCGAGGGTATTATGCGACACGTTCGGTTACGACTTTGAAACCACGCTTCAAAAAATCTCAAAGCGCACGAGCGAAGTCACGGTTGCGACGAAAGTCACCAAGGAAGAACTTGCCAAAGTGTACGCAAGCGGACTTGACGGAATTTATTATTCCGAGGACAATTTTCGCTATTATCCGTACGGAGATTTTATGACGCAAGTGCTTGGATTTTGCAGTAGCGACGGCTACGGACAGACGGGAATAGAATCCTATTACGACAAGTATCTTACCGGAGTAAACGGACAAATTTTGACGGAGTCCGACCTTATAGGTCGCAAGAGCGGTGACGGCAACAGTTATTATTTGCCAGCAATCGACGGTATGAACGTCGTTACTACTCTCGACGCGGGGATACAGTCCATAGTCGAGGGAGCGGTGCGCAACGCCGTTGCGAAATTCAGTCCCAAGGGAGTAATGTGTGCGGTTATGGACTATACGAGCGGAGGAATAGTCGCGCTTTGCGAATATCCATCTTTCGACCTCAACACCGTGCCGAGAGACGATTTGCAATCTCTTTTTGAAAACTCCAAAAGCAAATTTATATCAACGGTATACGAACCGGGTTCGACCTTCAAAATATTGACCTCTGCCGCCGCGCTCGACTCCGGCAAAGTGCGCACTACGGACAGATTTTATTGCGCGGGCTCACGCACCGTGGACGGAAAGAGGATAAGATGTTGGAAAGCGCGCGGACACGGCTCGATAGACTTCGGACAAGGCGTAGAGAGCAGTTGTAACTGCGTGTTTATGGACTGCGCTTTGCGTATGGGAACGGATAGTTTTTACGAATATTTGCGCAAATTCGGCTTGGCAAGCAAGACGGGCATAGATATGACGGGGGAAACGAGCGGAATTTTTATTCGGCAAGACTTGGTAAAAAACGTGGATTTGGCGCGCATAGGCTTCGGACAAGCGGTTGCGGTTACGCCGATAGGACTTTTGAGTGCGACGTCGAGCGTGATAAACGGCGGTGTGAGCGTCAAACCGCACCTTATGGACAAAATCACCGCCTCGGACGGACAAGTGATTGCGGGAAGTCAACTTCTCGGCGGTGAAAGAGCGGTGTCGCAGGCAACCTCGGATATTATGCGTCAACTTTTGCAACGAGTGGTGACAGAGGGTAGCGGAAAGGGTGCATATGTCCCGGGATATAAAATCCTCGGCAAAACCGGCACTGCGCAAAAGTACGAGAACGGGCAAATCGCAAGAGGAAAATATATATCGTCCTTCCTCGGCTTTTCGGTGACGGAGGGCGCAAATTACGGAATACTATTTATCGTCGACGAACCAAAAGGGTATATGTACTACGGATCGCTCGTTGCCGCGCCTATGGTGGGTGACATATTTGAGAGCATATTTGCGTATCTTTCGATTGACCCGACCTACACGGGCAAAGAGGCGGATATCGTCGGAGAAGAGTTCGATTTGCCGGACTTTTGCGGTATGAGCGTAAGCAAGGCAAAGGCGGAACTTGTCAAACTCGGTCTGTACTGCGAGATAGACGGAGAGGGAGATACCGTGAGTGCGCAATATCCTCTTGCCGGAGTGAAAGTGGACAAACGAAACGCCGTTTTGCTTATCACGTGACGTTGAAAAGATTTTCCGTTCGTGGCTACTTTTGCGGTTGGGTTGAATAAGTATTCTACACTCATTATCATGAGTGTATCAACCCAAAAGGAGTTACGATATGAAACTTGAAAAACTGTTGCAAAACGTCGACGTTATATCGACTAATGCGGATATGAACACCGAAGTGAAAGGCATAAAAATATCCTCGAAAGAAGTGGAAAACGGGGATATGTTCGTATGTATGGAAGGCGTAAACGACGACGGAAACAAATATATCGGCACGATAGATGCGGACTTTGTCGTTTTGACGGAAAAAGACGTTAAAGAGGCGGTCAAATATATCAAAGTGCGCGACGTGCGCAAAGCGTACGCACTCGTTTGCGAAAACCTGTTTTTGAAACCGCTCGACGATATGACGTTTGTTGCGGTCGTCGGCACTGACGGCAAAACTTCGACGGCTCATTATATAAACTCGATTTTGACTTTTGCAGGCGTAAAAACCGGGCTTATCGGCACGGAAGGACATTATATTCTCGACGAAAAAGTGGGACAAAGCCTCACAACGCCCAATCCGTTCGAGCTCAACGAACTGTTTTTCAAGATGCGCGCCAAGGGCGTGGAAGTGGTGATTGCCGAGGTGAGCGCACACGCAATCTACCTTGAAAAACTCGGAGATATCAAAGCGGATATTGCCGTGCTCACAAACATCACGCAAGACCATTTGGATTATTTCAAAGACTTTTCGGCGTATAGGGGCGTAAAGATGTCCTTTTTTGAAAACGGCGGTGCAAAATGCGCAATCGTAAACGTCGACGACGAAAGCGGTCGAATTTTGTTTAACAGGTTGGAAGACAGAGAGGATATCAAAACGCTCGGTTACGGACTTTATAATCCCGCCGATTGCTTTGCAATCAACGTGAGAGAAGATATAGACGGCGTGAGTTTCGTTGCCAACCTTTGCGACGAACTGGTGGACGTCAAATCAAAGTTATACGGGGAGTTCAACGTTTACAATCTTTTGGCGGCAATGTCAGTCGCGCGAGAACTCGGTATAGACGCACAAACCATCACTCACGCCGTGCGCAAAGTAAAGGCGGTCAAGGGCAGATTTTCCGTTTTGAAGTGCGAAAAGGGCACGATTATCATAGACCTGTCTCTTATACACATCTGACGCTGCCGACGAATTAG
>URUQ01000093.1 GCA_900551145.1 uncultured Eubacteriales bacterium | reverse complement strand
AGTCTTTTTTGATAGAATACCACGTATATACTTAAAAGGAGTATTTATGAAACCGTATTTGCAACCAATCGGCGAAGTTTTTGCAGACGTAAAATCTTGTGAAAACGGACTGACCGCCGAAGAGTCGGAAGCAAGACTTCAATCGCAAGGCAAGAACAAACTTGCCGAGGGCAAAAAAGAGCCTATGATTTTGCGCTTTTTGAAGCAATTCATAGAGCCTATGACGCTCATTCTCATCGTCGCGGCAATAATATCCGCGGTTATGTCGGGACTCAACAAGGAGTTCCCCACCGACGTGATTATCATTATGTCCGTAGTCGTAATCAACGCGTTATTGGGCGTGCTTCAAGAGAGCAAGGCGGAAAAGGCAATAGATGCTCTTCAAAAGATAGCCGCCGCCACGTCCAAAGTTATACGCGACGGGCGCATAGTCGTCGTAAAGAGCGAAGACTTGGTCGTGGGTGACGTAATCGTACTCGAAGCGGGAGACGCAGTACCCGCCGACGCGCGCATTATCGAGTGCGCAAGTATGAAAGTGGAAGAAGCCGCCCTCACCGGTGAAAGCGTCCCCGTCATCAAAACCGTAGAAGCAATCAACTCAAACGGTGCGGACGTGCCCCTCGGCGATAGGAAGAATATGGTGTTTATGGGCAGCACGGTCGTTTACGGCAGAGGCAAAGCCGTGATAGTCGGCACCGGTATGAACACGGAAATGGGCAAGATTGCCAACGCTTTGCAGACCGCAAAAGAGGGCAAAACTCCCCTTCAACAAAAACTTTCGCAACTTTCCAAAGTGCTCACCTATATGGTTATCGGCATTTGCGTAGTTATCTTTGCAATCAGCCTCATTCGCGCGGCGGTTGACAAAACGCTTATGAACGACACTGCAAACACCATTCTCAACACGTTTATGATTGCGGTATCGCTTGCCGTTGCGGCAATTCCGGAAGGTCTTGCGACGGTGGTCACCATAGTGCTTTCAATCGGCGTAACCAATATGTCCAAGCGCAACGCTATTATCCGCAAACTCACCGCAGTCGAGACTCTCGGTTGCACGCAAATAATTTGCTCGGACAAAACGGGCACTCTAACACAAAACAAAATGACCGTCGTGGAACATTACGGAGACGACGAAAAGTTGCTTGCAAACGCAATGTCGCTTTGCTCGGACGCGGAATACGACGTTGAAAAAGGCGAGGCAACCGGCGAACCGACCGAGTGCGCACTCGTCAACTACGCATCCACGCTCGACCTTGACAAAAACGTGCAAAAGACGCTTTATCCGCGTATAGGTGAAATTCCCTTCGACTCTATGCGCAAGATGATGACGACGGTGCACCGCGACCAAGAAGGTGCAATCGTGCAATACACCAAGGGCGCACCCGACGAAATCGTAAAGCGTTGCACTCACGTTTACGAAAACGGCGCAGTCGTGGAAATGACGGAGCAAAAGCGCGACGAAATACTTGCGCAAAACAAAGCAATGGCAGACAAAGCACTCCGCGTGCTTGCGGTTGCGCAAAAAACGCTTGCCAAAGAACCCGACGATTATACTTCCGAGGCAATGGAAAAAGATATGTGCTTCGTGGGACTCGTAGGTATGATAGACCCCGTACGTCCCGAAGTGCTTCCCGCAATCGAGGAATGTCGCAAAGCGGGTATACGCCCGATTATGATTACGGGTGACCACAAAGACACGGCGGTTGCGATTGCAATGCAACTCGGTATAATCACCGATCCTTCGCAAGCGATTACGGGTGCGGAACTCGACAAGATTAGCGACGAAGACTTTGCAAACGACGTTGAGAAATATTCCGTATACGCGCGCGTTCAACCCGAACACAAGACGAGAATCGTCAATGCGTGGCGTGCAAAAGGCTATATCACGGCAATGACGGGAGACGGTGTAAACGACGCTCCGTCCATAAAGAACGCGGACATCGGCGTCGGTATGGGCATCACGGGCACGGACGTCACCAAGAACGTTGCGGATATGATACTTGCCGACGACAACTTTGCAACTATAGTTTCGGCGGCGGGAGAAGGCAGACGTATTTATGACAACATTCGCAAGTCCATACAATTCTTGCTTGCGTCCAACCTATCTGAAGTGCTCTCCATATTTATGGCAACGCTTCTCGGTTTCACGATATTCAAGCCTGCGCACCTGCTTTGGATCAACCTCATAACCGACTGCTTCCCCGCACTTTCGCTTGGTATGGAAGCACCCGAAAAGGATATTATGAGCCGTCCTCCGAGAAACCCCAAAGACGGCATCTTCGCAAACGGTATGGGCGTAGCAATAGCGTACCAAGGCGTATTCCTCACCGCAATAACGCTTGCCTCCTTCTATTTGGGACGCGACGTCATAGCGCAAATGCCCCAACACGTCAATGCGGCATACACTCCCGCGGACGTAGGCTCGTCAATGGCGTTCCTCACCCTCTCTATGGCGGAAATCTTCCATGCATTCAATATGCGTTCGCTTCACGGCTCTATCTTTACTATTAAGAAACAAAATTGGTGGCTTTGGGGCGCGGGCGCGATATCGCTTGCTCTCACTACGTTAGTCGTTGAAGTGCCCTTCCTTGCCAACGCTTTCGAGCTTGCCAAACTCGACGCAATGGAATACGGCATCGCTCTTGCGCTTGCGGTTACGGTTATTCCTCTCGTGGAAATAGTAAAAGTCATCGCGCGTGCGGTGAGAAAGAAAAAAGGCATACGCCTTGCATAATCGATTAAACGACGTTATCCGCTGTCGAAACAATTCGGCGGCGGATTTTTTATACGCGATTTGCGCCTATGCAAGAAAATACGTCGGTTTTTTATGTTTTGCCGAGGCAAAAACAGTTTTCAATTTGGCAAAACGGGTATATTATATTCCTACCGAATACAATATCTATGCAAAAGGAGCGGATTATGGATAAATATGCAATAGTAAACGCAAATATTATCACGGGAAAACTTGACGAAGACGTCGTCAAAGGTCAATCCGTCATAGTTGAAAACGGCAAAATTGCCGATATCACCGACGACAAGGCAAAACTTGCGGGACTCAAAATCGTGGATTTGCAAGGCAAATATCTCTTGCCCGGTCTTATCAATATGCACGTACACCTCCCCGGAAGCGGTATGCCCCGCGACACCAAAAAGCAAAACAAAGAGACCGTGCACAAACTTATGAGCCACAAACTCACAAAATATATCGTCTACAAGATGTGCGCCGCTTACGCCAAGACCGAGCTTATGTCGGGCGTAACCACCATTCGTACTGTGGGCGGACTTGACGACATCGACTCGACAATTAGAGACAACGGCGCGGCGGGCAAAATCAAAGCACCCCGTATTCTTGCGTCTAACATGGCGGTATCCGTCAAAGACGGACACATGGCGGGACTTTTGGCATATGAGGCAAAAGACCCCGCGGACGGCGTGAGAATTGTTGACGAAATTGCAAAAACCAACCCCGACCTTATCAAACTTATGATAACCGGCGGTATTCTCGATGCAAAAGTAAAAGGCGAACCGGGCGTTCTCCGCATGTCTCCCGACATCGTAAAAGCGTGTTGTGAGGAAGCACACAAACTCGGCTTCAAAGTCGCGGCGCACGTTGAAAGTCCGCAAGGCGTAACCGTTGCGCTCGAAGGCGGTGTTGACACCATCGAACACGGCGGAAGCGTCACCGATCACGAAATCGAACTTTTCAAAAAGAATGGCTCGGCACATATTCTCACGATATCACCCGTCATTCCGCTTTGCTTCTTCCCTCCCGAAAAGTCCGGCGGAACGGAACTTCACCGTATCAACGGCGAAGTGGTGTTCGAGGGCATGTTGCAATGCGCCAAAACTTGCCTCGACAACGGCATCCCCGTGGGCCTCGGCACGGACACCGCTTGCCCGTACGTAACGCATTACGATATGTGGCGTGAGCTTATGTACTTCCACAAGTACCTCGGCGCAAGCAACTCTATGGCAATCCACACCGCGACTATGGTCAACGCCAAAATCGCGCAAATCGACGATATCACGGGTAGCGTTGAAAAAGGCAAATCCGCAGACTTTATGGTGGTCGAGGGCAACCCGCTTGAAAACCTCGAAAACTTGCGCAATCCCAAAATGGTCGTTCTTCGCGGAAAAATCGTCAAAAACCCCAAAGTCAAAAAATACGCCTACGTCGAAGAAGAACTTGACAAGTATATGCATTGATAGGGGTCAATTTGACACTAATCAATTTACAACGCAAATCGACACGAAAAGCGTCCGCAAAGGACGCTTTTTTATTGCTCTGCGAAGCCATCCGGTAGTCCGGTTGTTTTTATTGTCTAACGACGGAAAATCACGCGACCGATTTTTGATTGGCACACATTTTTGCACGTCCGCAATCATACCTTTATACGAGGTGAAGATATGGACAACAAAAAAGAAATCGTGGTGCTTACGGGCGGAGGACACAAGGGAATAGTCAAAATTCAAAGCGTGGTCGGCAAGACAGACTATATCAAAGGCAACTGCAATCTGGACTTCCGTCCGAGCAACGCAACGTTATATATCGTTGGTGAGCAAATCGCAAAAATCAAACTTAACGATATCAATACGTCGTTTGAAGTGCCGTTTTGTGCAAAAGACGAATATGGATGTGTGGTTAGGTCAAGTTCGCTAACAATGTTCGGAGGTGGCATGTCAAAGAGCAAAGCACTTTCCAAAATCGACGAGAGCAACAAGCGCGACATCCTCAAAGAAAGCATTGACAAGGCAAAAGAACGCACTGCGGAGACGTCTGAAAAAGAAGAACACACCCTCGATGACGTGCTTGTTATGAGCGAGTGGACAAAGTATGACGGCAACAATTTTTACTTTGCCGTCAAACCGCAAATCGACGAAATGTTTGTATGCTATCCCGAAGAAAAAACGCTTTGCGACGCCGTTCCCAATTCCAAATGGGTGCGCGTAGACGTAAAGGACGGATATTACGTAGTCGGCGTACTATTCAACGAAGACGACCCGTCGTTTATATGCTACGGTGTTCCTTCCCCGCAAAAGGCAGAACCGCCCAAGGAACTGCAAAACGCTTGCGTATGGCTACCCGTGGGCGACGGCGGATACTGGATAATCTATCAATCCGCTCGCAACGGTGAAATCGTAAAATAGCAAAAATCAATCAAATACTCGCAAAGCACAATAGCCTATGAAATGAAAAACGCAAAACGAAACCCGAAAAGCACGATGAAAAACGCAATAAAAGTCAATTGAAAACGACATAAAAAAGTGCTAAAAAACCGCAAAAAAACATCGATTTTTTAACAAAAATTATGTCATTTTTACGCAAAAGAAAGGCAGATAAAACCAAAATTTTATCTGCCTTTTTACGTTGATTTTA
>URUQ01000092.1 GCA_900551145.1 uncultured Eubacteriales bacterium | reverse complement strand
AGTCCAAACACCGTGAGGAAGGGGGAAAGTTGCATTTAATTGTTTTTAGTTGTTTTAATTCATAATTACCCAATTCGTTAACTTGTAAATTTTTATCTTGCAAAGTGTTTGTTTTTATGGTATACTTGTTAAGTAATAATATATGGTATGCGCGCTGTGCGTGCAAAAAAGAAGGTTATGGAATATAAAATGTTGTTTTCGCCTATGAAAATAGGCAATTGTGAGATTAAAAACCGTATAGTCATGTCCCCGATGCTTATGGGATTCGGTCAATTTGACGGAAGAACCACCGAACAATTGATGGATTATTACGAAGAGCGTGCAAAGGGCGGTACCGGTCTTATAATTACGGAAATCACCCGTATCAACGACGTGCACGGCGCGGCGGCGTTTGCTCAACTCGGCGCAAGCCACGATTATCAAATCGAAGGTCTTCGTGAATTTGCAAATCGTATCCACAAGCATGGCGCAAAACTTTTCGTACAGTTGCACCATCCCGGTAGACAAAACGTCGGTCTTGCAATCGGCACCGTTCCGTTTTGCATTGCCGCTACGAGAGTTTGCAAAAAGTTTCCAAAAGCGTTGTTTTCGATTGCGCCGAAAATTGCGCCGTTTATGTCAAAGCACAACATTGCGCTTTCGTCGGTGTCTGCCTCCAAGTGTGAACCGAGCTATTTTGCGGGCGGTCGCGTGCGCGCATTGAGCAAGAGCGAAGTCAAAAAACTCATAAGACAATTTATCGATGGTGCGGTGCGTTGCAAAAAGGCGGGTGTTGACGGTGTGGAACTTCACGGTACGCACGGATATCTTATCCAACAATTCCTCAGTCCCAATACAAATCATCGTACTGACGAGTACGGCGGAAGTTTTGAAAACCGCTTGCGCTTTATAAGAGAAATTATAGAGGGTATCCGCAAAGAGTGCGGAGATTATCCCATCGTAGTGCGTCTTACCATCGACGAGTTCTACGACAAAATCGGCAAACCCGGCAAAGGTTATTCAATGGATGAGGGTGTGAAATATGCAAAAGCCATAGCGGATATGGGCGTTGACGCAATCGACGTATCGAGCGCGGCGTACGATACTTTCAACTATTGGCTCGAACCTACGAGTTTCGACCTCGGTTGGCGTAAATATCTTGCCGCCGAAGTCAAAAAAGCGGTGAATATCCCCGTTATTGCTGCAAACCTCATTAGAACGCCGGAGCAAGCGGAAGCACAACTCGAAGAAGGCGTGCAAGACTTCGTGTCGCTCGGAAGACCGCATATCGCAGACCCGCACTTTGCGCAAAAAGCACAATCGGGCAGAGAAAACGAAATCAAGCGTTGCATTTGCTGTCTATACTGCATACAAAGCATGCAAGACAACGCTTATCACGGCGGACACGGATATTGCTCAGTCAATCCTACCGTCGGGAGCGAGAAAGAGTTTGACAATCTCCCAAAAGACGGCAACGGCAGAGTGGTCGTCATCGTCGGCGCGGGCGTTGCGGGACTTACTTGTGCGGAAATGCTCGGTCGCAGAGGATTTAAGCCCATCGTGCTTGAAAAAACAAATCAAATCGGCGGGCAAATTCAACTTGCGGACAAACCGCCAAAGAAAGAAAAACTCGGTTGGTGCGTTGAAGATATGCTTACAAACGCAACCAAATTCGGAGCGGAAGTGCACCTCGATACGGAAGCAACCGAACAAGTGATTGCAAGTTACAATCCCTATGCAGTAGTTATCGCAACGGGCGCAACTGCGGTAAGACCGAGGTCTATCGAGGGTGTAAACAACGCCAACGTCTATACCACAACGCAAATTCTCGACGGCTCCGTGGTGCTTGAAAACAAGAAAATCGCGCTTATCGGCTCCGGTATGACGGGACTCGAAACGGCGGAAATGCTTGTCGAGCATAACAATAAAGTCACTATCGTCGAAATGGCGGACAGACTTGCTCCGGGCATGTGGTTCCAACACCTCGACGACGTCGTTCCAAAACTCGACTCTAAAGGCACGAACTATATCTTGTCGCATAAACTCAATTCCATAGACGAAAATGGCATCGTAATCGAGCCTGTCAAGTTGAATAAGAAGAGAAAAGTCAAGAGCGTCGGCAAGCCTTATCGCTTCGATTGCGACGCAGTGGTGCTTTCGCTCGGCGCACGCTCGGTCAACACTCTCGGCAAGGAACTCGAAGGTAAATTCCAAAACTTGTACGTCATCGGTGACGCAAACAAGGTGGGCAGAATTGCCGACGCGACGTCCGCCGCTTACGACGTGGCTATCCACAAAATCAAATAAGTGCCAAACGATATAAAATAAAACCAAATTTTAAAATCGATATGAAAAAAATCGATTATGACCACTCTATCGTATCTCTTGCCTCGTCGGTGCTAAAACATTTCGGGGCAGAGGCAAAACATTCCACTCTCAAAGAGATGGATGTTTTGCTTGCAAAGGGATACGAGAACGTCGTCGTAATGCTTTTTGACGGTATGGGTACGGCAATTCTCAAAAAACACGAGGAGCAATCGCCGTTTTTGTGCTCTCATATAAAGGGAGTATTATCCTCGGTTTTCCCGCCCACTACGGTCGCCGCAACGACGAGTATAGAAACCGGGCTTACGCCTCTCGAACACGGGTGGCTCGGTTGGACGTTATACTTTGACGAGATAGACAAAAACGTGTGTGTGTTTCCCAATACTGAGTACGGAACGGACGAGCAAGCAGCGACTTTTAATGTGGCAAAATCGTATATTCCGCACTTGACGCTCGTGGACGAGATAAGCAAGGCGGGCAACGCAAAAGCGTACTTTATCTCTCGATATGCAAAGATAAAGATAGATTCCGTGCAAGAAATCTGTGAGAACGTCAAAAATCTTTGCGCGCAAAAAGGCAAGAAATACATCTATACTTATTGGAATCAACCCGACCATGATATGCACGATTACGGCACGACTGACGCTCACGTTGCCGAGCAGATTAAGTTTATCGACGAGAGCGTGCAAAGCCTTTGCAACGACCTTAAAAATACGCTCGTTGTAGTAATTGCCGACCACGGATTAGTGGATGTGAGGTGGGTGTCGCTTTTAGATTATCCGCATATTTGCGAGTGCTTGACTCGCATGCCGTCAATAGAGTGTAGGGCGTTGTCGTTTTTCGTTAAAGGCGGTATGAAAGATTCGTTCAAAGAAAGATTCGAGCGTGAATTCGGAAACGATTTCATATTGCTCACGCACGAAGAAGTGCTTGAAAGCGGTATTTTCGGAAGCGGTGCGCCTCATGGAAGGTTTGACGATTTCGTAGGGGATTTTCTTGCGGTTGCGACCGGTGATTTGTGTATAGAGCCGTTTGCGCTCGACGAGCACCCGTTCGTCGGTATGCACGCGGGACTTTGCGATGACGAACTGAATATCCCTTTTATCGTAATTGAAAAACCATAAACGTTAACTCCTTGTAATTTGGGGCGTTTTTTCTTGAAAAAATCGAAGATTTGTATAATAAATTGAAAATGTGCTATTGATATCTTTTTATCAATATGATAACATAAAATAGTAATCGCAATCGGATTTCGTCCGGTTTTGAGATTGAATAATATTTTGTGTGACGGAAAGTCGCGCAAACGAGGGAATTATGAAATACAATATGCAACTCACGCCTGAGCAAGTCGATATTCTCAACGGCAAGCAAGGCAAGACCAAAGCAATGGTTATGGAAACTCTCGTTATGTTCGGAGATATCTTCGGGGCAAAACGTATGGTGGAAGTGACTCACAAAGAGGGACATCTTGTCACGAGTTTCGGCATCGGTCTCCTCAAACCGCTCTACAAGACGATGGACAGACTCATCGCAGACGGCATCAAGACGCAAGGCACGTTTACCGTTGACCCGCGCCCGCTCGATAGGGAAAACGTCAAGTATTCCTTGCTTGATAGGCTCGTAAACGAGAAGGTTATGTACTCTCAACAAAAGAGATACGAGGAGCAACTCAAAGCAGTCGGCCTTAAAGACGCCAACGCGTTTACTTGCGCTTGCTATCTTGACGAAGTGGGCAATGTTCCCAAGAAAGGCGATATCCTCTCTTGGGCGGAATCGAGCGCGGTGGTTTATGCCAATTCCGTTCTCGGCGCACGTTGCAACCGAAACAGCGGTATGCTTGACTTGTTCGGATCGATTATCGGCTATGTGCCCGAGTTTGGTCTTCTCACAGACGAGGGGAGAAAGGCAACTTGGATCGTCAAGGTCGAGACGACCAAAATCCCCGAAGCACAAATTCTCGGCAGTGCAATCGGCATGAAAGTGGTTGAGGACGTTCCGTACGTGTACGGTCTCGATAAATGGATCGGAAGCGAACTCAACGACGAGGCAAAAGGATACCTCAAAGACTTCGGTGCGGCAACGGCATCCAACGGTGCGGTTGGACTTTATCATATCGACAACCTCACGCCCGAAGCAAAAGAACTCGGTGACAAACTTATTGCCGACAACGCAAAAGTATACGTCATAGACGATGCGGAACTCGAAAGAGTGTACAAAAGCTATCCCAATATGTGGAAGAAACCTGACAGTAAGCCGACAATGGCGTTTGTCGGTTGCCCGCACCTCACGTTTACGCAACTCAACGAATGGACGGATATGATTGAAAAAGCACTCAAAGAGAGCGGCAAAAAGAGAGTTGCCTTTGAAACCATTGTTTGCTCCGCTCCCGACGTAGTGGAAAAATTCAAAAAGACGCCCGCATACTTGCGTCTAGTCGCAACGGGTGCAAAGCTCACGAGCATTTGCCCGCTTATGTACACCAACAACCCGCTTACAAAGGGCAAATCCATTGCCACGTGTTCCAATAAATTGCGCACGTACAGTATCGCAAGATATTACAAAACCGCAGATTTGCTTGATTTGATTGCAGGAAAGGAGTGAAGTTATGAAAACGTTTAAGGGTAGAGTTATAGCAGCCGGCACTTACAAGGGTGAGGCAGTCGTATCGAGACAAGGCGTAAACACGCTTGCAACGTTCCAAAAGAGCGCGCTCACGAATGCAAAAAAAGTTATCGTAAGCGACCAAAACAACAAAGACATTTTCGGACTTGACATCACGGGCAAGGCACTTTGCCTTCCGCAGACCATCGGTTCGACGACGGGCGGCCTCGTAATTCAAACGGTATGCTCGATGGGTATCAATCCCGCGGCGTTCTTGTTTGCCGACCACATTGACAGCCTTGCGGCAAGCGGAATCGTTCTTGCCAAGATTTGGGAGAACAGCAACGTGATTGCAATCGATCTTCTCGGTGAAGATTTCCTCAAAGCAGTCAATACGGGCGATACCGTCGAAGTGCTTGAAGACGGCACCGTCAACGTGTACTAATCGTGTAACTAATCTGTTCGATTTGCATTTTTGCCTGTCTCTTATA
>URUQ01000091.1 GCA_900551145.1 uncultured Eubacteriales bacterium | reverse complement strand
TACACCGTCTAATTCGTCGGCAGCGTCAGATGTGTATAAGAGACAGATCATAGACTACGCCCACACGCCCGACGGTATGAAAAACTTGCTTTCCACGGCGCGAACCATCACAAAATCGAGGCTAATCACGGTGTTCGGATGCGGTGGAGAAAGGGACAAATCAAAGCGCGCTCAAATGGGCAAAATCGCGTCCGAATACAGTGATTATATAGTGCTTACCAGCGACAATCCGAGAGGCGAAGACCCGCTCGATATAATAAAACAAATAGAGTGGGGCGTGTCCGTCAAAGACGTGAAATGTATCGTCGACAGGACGGAAGCCGTGCGCTTTGCGATTGCGGAAATGGAAGAGGGCGATACGCTCGTAATAGCGGGCAAAGGCAACGAAAGTTATCTCGAAGTAAAGGGCAGAAAGATACCTTACAACGATTTTGACGTGGTTGCGAGGTACGCAAGATAGATGAGCGCGCTAAACAAACTTCTCACATACTTTATATGCTCGGTGGCGTTTGCCGTGTTGATTGCGCCTTTGATAATCAAGATTATGGGCAAACTCAAAGCAAAGCAAACGGTTTTGGGCTACGTCAAACAGCACGCCGCCAAGAGCGGAACGCCGACGATGGGCGGATTTATTTTTCTTATACCGGCGCTGGCGTTTTCGCTGGTGGAATTTCAGTGGTTTTCAATCGTGGCTTCGGTGATAACCGTCGGCTTTTGCATACTCGGATTTTTGGACGATTTTATCAAAATCCGCTATTCGCGCAACCTCGGTTTGAAGCCATACCAAAAGATAATCGGACAAGTGGGGCTAGGTCTTGCGGCGGGCTATTTCGTGTACGCCTCGTCGCATATAGGCAGTGCAATAAGTTTGCCTTTCACCGACTATATGCTCGATATGAAGTGGGGCATAATTCCATTCGTTATGCTCGTGTATATCGCAACCACCAATTCCGTCAATCTGACGGACGGGCTGGACGGACTTGCGGGGTATACGTCTGTGGCGTATTTTTTGTGGTTTGCAATGCTTATATTCTTTGAATATAACGATGCGGTATCGATAGGCGATACGGAGTACGCAAAGCAACTTTTGTCTCTCGGAGTATTTTGCGTGTCTATGCTCGGCGGAGTGCTCGGATATCTCGTATTCAACGGCTTTCCGGCAAAGATTATGATGGGGGACACTGGCTCGCTTGCGCTCGGGAGCGCATGCGCGAGCGTTGCGGTATTTATCAAAAATCCGCTTTTAATCGTCACGTCAGGCATAATGTACGTTTGGTCCAGCATATCAGTTATATTGCAGGTGATTTCTTTCAAGCTCACGAAAAAACGCATTTTTCTTATGTCGCCTTTTCATCATCATCTCGAAATGAAAGGATTGCACGAGTCAAAAATCGTTACGATATATTTCGTCGTGAGTATGATAGGGGGCGCTCTGACTTTGATATTTGCGAGGACGATATGAGATTTGTCGGCAAAAACGTCGTGATATACGGCGCGGGAATAAGCGGTTTGGCTGCATACGAATTGGTGAGAGAAAAGGGCGCAAAAGCCATAATTTACGATGACGACCAAAAGGCGGAACACGCCACCAACAGTACGGGCGTATTCGACGGAGCGGATATAATCGTATTGAGCCCCGGGATTGAAGCAAATAAGGATTTTTTGCTTGACGCGCGCCTTGATAATACGCTCGTTATAAGCGAACTTTCGCTTGCTTCCAAACTTTGCGACGCGGAGCAAATCGCAGTTACGGGCACTAACGGCAAGACTACTGCGACTATGCTTATCGACCATATACTCAAACGCGCGGGACTGCATTCTCACGCGGTGGGCAATATAGGCGTGCCGTTCTGCTCCATTGCCGACAAGCTCGACGCAACGGAAACGGCGGTTATCGAAGCAAGCAGTTTTCAACTCGAAAACAGTCCCGATTTCGCACCCGATATCGCGGTGCTTCTCAATATCGCGCCCGATCATTTGTCAAGGCACAAAACTATGCAAAATTACATAAACGCCAAGGCAAATATTTTCCGTTCGCAAAGCGAACAAGATATTGCCGTATACAATGCCGACGACGAGTATATAAGGGATTTAATTCCGCAAATAAACGCAAAAAAAGTGCCGTTTTCAATCGAGCATATCGAGCCTGACGGCGCATACCTTTCGTCGGGTTTTGCGTGCTATAAGGGCAGACCTATCGTCGCGCTCGAAGACATCGATTTCAAAGGCAAAGAGATACAAAACGTGCTTGCGAGCATTGCCGTGTGTATGCAAAAAGGCGTGTCGGAATTTTGCATTGCATCCGCAATCACCGATTTTGCAAAACCAAAATATCGCAGACAGTTTACACGCAAAATCCACGGTATAGACGTATATAACGACAGCAAAGCCACCAACGTGTCCGCGTGCTTGTGCGCGTGCGAAAGCACGGAAGATTGCGTGCTTATTCTCGGTGGACAAAAGGAGCAAGAGGACTTTGACGAACTGTTTGCAAACATGCCGTCAAACGTCAAAGGTTTCGTCGCTTGCGGAGAGAACTCGGACTTGATTTTTGAAAAAGGCAAAGCGCACGGCTTTGACGTATCCGTGAGAGAAAATATTACGGACGCTCTCGAATGTGCGTTGACCAAAGCAGGGGAAGCAGGCGCAAAAAGCGTGCTGTTTTCACCCGCAAGCAAGAGTTTTGATAAATACAAAAATTTTGAAGAGCGCGGAAGAGTGTTTGACGCAATCGCGCAAAAACTTTCGAGATGAAAAAACGCTCTTTCGGAAAATTCAATCAAAGCGGCGAACTCGTGGGGAACGGCATAGCGGTCGATAATCGCGCTTACGCGCTCGAGCATTATGCGGGCGCAGGTGCAGGCACGCTTTCGCGTGCGCGCCTTGGCGCAATCGAGCGCGCGCAATCGAGCGCGTACGCTTATGCGGGTGCGGGTGAGAGCGGAAAAGGATTGCTCGGCTACGGCAAAATCGATTATCCGCTTTTGGCAATCGCGCTTACGCTGTCGTTGCTCGGACTTTTGTTTATCTATTCGGCGTCGTCGTACGGGGCAAATCTCCAATTTGGAGACTCCTATCATTACGTCAAAACGCAAGCGGTCGCGCTCGTAATCGGCGTATTCGCAATGACGCTTATTACGTTTTCGGACGCCTCGAAACTTCAAAAGTTCGCACCGGTTTTTTATATAATCGGACTTGTGCTTTTGGGTATGGTGTTTTTACCCGTTATAGGCGTTGAAAGTTACGGAGCAAAGCGTTGGCTCAACCTCGGATTTTTCACCGTTCAACCGTCCGAATACGCCAAATTTTTTATGGTTATGGCGATAGCGTCCTTTGCGAGCAAGTCGGATATGCGCAAATTTCGCAACGTGCTTGCCGTCCTCGCAATCGGCGGTGCGGTGTGCGTGCTTTTGATGCTCGAACCCAACATGTCAATAACTATATGCGTTGCGGGCACGCTTTTTCTTATGCTCTTTGCAAGCGGTGCAAAACCTCTGCATTTATTGCTTTTGGCAATACCCGCAGTAGTCGGAGCGGTTGCGCTCGTATTGATAGAGCCGTACCGACTTCAACGCCTTGCGGCTTTCCTCAATCCGTGGAATTCTCCTCTCGAAGAAGGCTATCAACTCATTCAATCTTACTATGCGCTCGGAAGCGGTGGATTGTTCGGAGTGGGGCTGTTCCAATCTCGACAAAAGTATTTGTTTTTGCCTTTTTCGGAAAGCGACTTTATTTTGTCGGTGATAGGTGAGGAAACGGGGTTGTTCGGCGTAGTCGCAATCGTCGGATTGTTCGTGGCGTTTTGCGTTAGAGGTATACGCATCGCAAGGCAAGCGAGCGATAGGTTTTCATGCTATTTGGCACTCGGCATAACCGCGGTCACGGGCATACAATCTTTGCTCAACGTTGCGGTTGTTTGCGGTGCCGTTCCGCCGACAGGCTTGCCTTTGCCGTTTATGAGTGCGGGCGGAAGTTCGCTCGTTGCGTACCTCTCGGCGACAGGCGTATTGCTTTCGATTGCAAGATGTAAAGCACCGTATTTGCGTACGGACACCTTCAAAATCGCACAAAAATCAAAAAGAAAAGACGTAGGGTGAGTATGGAATATTTTGAGATTATCGGCGGGAAAAGTCTATTCGGACGCACGAGTGTACACGGCGCGAAGAACGCCGTTCTGCCGTTACTTGCAATGGGCATTTTAAGTGAAGAGACGGTGACGATAGACGATTGTCCTTGCATAAGCGACGTTGACGTAATGTGCGATTTGCTTTGCGATTTGGGTGCGCACGTGGAGCGCGAGGGTAGGCGAATAAGCGTACTTGGCAAAGCCGTTCGCGCACGCGCAAGAGAAATGCTTTGCAAAGATATGCGCTCGTCGATGTTTATGCTCGGCGCACTTTTGGCGTCTTTGGGCGAGGCAGACATTCCGTTCCCGGGCGGTTGTAAGATAGGCAGTCGACCTCTCGATATCCACGTGGACGGACTGAGAAAAATGGGTGCAACGGTGGAATATACCGATCAAGGCTTGCACTGCTTTGCCGACAGTTTGCACGGCGCGGATATACTATTGAAATATCCTAGCGTGGGCGCAACGGAAAATTTGCTTATGTGCTCCACTCTTGCCAAAGGAACAACCACGCTTATAAATTGCGCTCGCGAACCCGAAATAATATCTCTTGCACGCGGTTTGCGCGCAATGGGAGCGCGCGTAAGCGGAGAAGGTACGCCCGTTATACGAGTAGAGGGTGTGGACAAGCTCGGAGGCTGCAATATAACTCCCGTATTCGATAGAATAGTTGCGGGTACGGTGCTTTGCGCCGTCGCACTTTGCGGAGGGGACGTAAGAATTGACGGCGCAAACGAGAGATTGCTCGGCACGGTTTGCGACGCTTTGCGCTCCAAAGATTGCAAAATCGTAAGCGACGAAAACTCTATGCGTATAACTTCTACGGGCAGAGTGCACCCCGTCAGAATATCCACCGCGCCTTATCCGCTTTTTCCCACGGATATGCAACCGCAAATTCTTGCGCTCTCGTGTTTTGCGGACGGCGTGAGCGAGATTTGCGAAACAGTGTTTGAAAACCGCTTTGCCCATGCCGAAGAACTCATAAAAATGGGTGCGGATATTTACATCGATGCCGGCAAAGCGATAATCGACGGCAATCCCAAACTTGCCGATTTGCACTGCGGCGCGCCGAGAACTTTGATTGCAAAAGACTTGCGCGGGGGAGCGGGGCTTATAATTGCGGGGCTGAAAGTGAAAGGAAATACAAGGGTGTTCGGTACTAGGTACGTTGACCGCGGATACGAGCGTATCGAGGACGTGTTTTGCGCTCTCGGCGGTAGTGTTAGTCGCAAAAACGGGGGATAAGTCATATAAAAAACACGATAAAAGAGCGTATTCGAC
>URUQ01000090.1 GCA_900551145.1 uncultured Eubacteriales bacterium | reverse complement strand
CGTCTCGTGGGCTCGGAGATGTGTATAAGAGACAGAATACACGATGGGTATTTTGCGTCCCGAAAACCGTCGATATAACGCACATTTTGTCTTTTATAAACCGATAAAAATTTCTCTAATAAAACTCGTTGCGCCCTCTCGTTTTTTTCGAGGATTTATTGCTCGCCTATCTTCCGCCAAAATTAACGCAAGCAATCCTAATATATATGCGTGCGTACGCGCACATGCGAGGCATATCGAAAAAATACAAAACATTTTGCAAAGAATCGCTTGACATTTGCCGTCGTTGTGAATATATTTATGCACGGAAAAAGGCAAGCGGAGCATGAGCTTGCCTTTTACTTTGTCAAAAGGTGACGTATGAAAAAGCAAAGCAAATTTTTAACGGCTGTAAAAGACTTCTTTAAGCCCATAGATTTGACGCAAGGGACGATTTGGAAAGTTATCGTCAAATTTTCCGTACCCATAATCATATCCTATCTGTTGCAACAGCTCTACATACTCTCGGACGCCGTGATTTGCGGTCAAACGCTTTCCGCCGACGAGGTTGCGGGCGTCAACGACACCGCCCCGCTTATTTTTATATTTATGCAGTTTGCGTTTGGATGCACTGCGGGTTTTTGTGTGGTTATATCCAACAAAATCGGCGCGCACGATGAGAGCGGTATGCGCAAATCGTTTGCGACGCAGTTTATCCTCTGTGCCGTTATGACGGTGATTTTGACGCTTATTTCCGTGTTCTGCATAAAGCCTATGCTTGCTTGGATCAACGTAACCGAACAAAATCCCGAGGTATTCAACGCCGCTTACACATACTGCTTCGTAATATTCCTCGGCATAGTGGCGCAACTGTTCTACAACTTTGTTATAAGCATACTTCGCAGTATCGGTGACTCGTTCACTCCGCTTATGTTTCTCTTGATATCGACGATTATGAACATTGCACTCGACGTGCTTTTCATCAAAGCGTTCGGTTGGGGAGTCGCGGGTGCTGCGGCCGCAACGGTGCTTACGCAATTTCTCTGCACTATCGCTTGCTTCATCTACACCTTTGCAAAATATAAGGAATTGCGCATCAAATTTTCCGATTTCAAGATATCCGCGCGCGATTTGTGGGCGCATCTCCGCCAAGGCGTACCGCTCGGGCTTCAATTCTCCGTGCTTTCTATCGGCATTATCGTTATGCTTGCCGAAACGGTCAAATTCGACATCCTCCCCGACGGACTTATGGTTGTCGGCAACCCCGCCCAAAACGGTATGGGCGCGGCAAACAAACTGCTCCAATTCGCAATGGCGCCTCTTTCGGCACTCGGCACGGCAATGGTAAGCTTCAACGCGCAAAATTTGGGCGCAAAATATATAGACAGAGTGCGCAAAGGCACCAATCAAGCGTTGATTATTTCACTCGTTTTGTACGTCATTTGCGCGGGTTTGGGCTTGCTCGTAACCATAGACGGCGCGTACCAACGCATATTCCTCAGCGCGGACAAAATCAGCGACCGGTCGCTTTGGTTTGGCAATACGTTTCTTTATGTAGACCTTCCGCTATTCTTCGTGCTCGGAGCGCTTTTCGTATTGCGCAACGCAGTGCAAGGTATAGGCAAATCCGTATGGACGCTTGCCGCCGGCGTGGGTGAACTTGTCGCAAGAGTGCTTATCTGCATCTTTATACCGACCTTGGTCAACGGCGGAGCAATCAACGCACTTGCCAACAGTCAGTCCTTTATCGCGCTATGCTTTGCAGACCCCGGTGCTTGGCTTTTTGCCGTGCTCGTCCTAATCTTTCCTTATATCAAAAATATCCTCAAACAAGACTACCGCTATGCCTTCGGCTCGTCAGAGTTCAAAGATTAAACCTCGACAAAACAATTTTATCTCGCTCTTTTACGGTGATTTGTCAAACCAAGTACAACACCTGCAATACAACAAAAAGCGGTTACCGTTGGCAACCGCTTTTATTTATTTTTTGTTTACATCTTCCACAAATTAATTGCGAGGATTCTTGATGTTTGCTTGAAGGAGTGTGTACGACACTTTTTGTCGTATTTTCGTCAAGCTCTTTTATTTAACAAAAATTTATCGTCAATAATTATACGGTTTTATTTTACTATATTTTTCAATCCCCTAACAACGCTAAAATTTCGTCGGCGTTGGTATCGGGTTTGACTTTGGGCATAACCGCTTGTATAATGCCTTGCTCGTCAATCAAGAACGTCGTTCTCACAACGCCCATACTCACTTTGCCGTACAATTTTTTCTCTTGCCAAACGCCGTAGGCTTGAATTGCCGAAAGTTCACTATCCGAAAGCAAAACAAACGGCAAATTATATTTCGTCGCAAAATTCAAGTGCGAACTCACGCTATCTTTGCTAATGCCGATAACCACTGCGTTTTTGTTTTCGATTTCTTTATTTTTGAGCGCAAACGCGCAGGCTTGTCTTGTACAACCGGGCGTATTATCTTTCGGGTAAAAATACAAAACCACTTTCTTGCCGAGAAAATCGGACAACGAAACCAACTTCCCATTTTTATCCGGCAGCGCAAACCCCGGCGCTTTCATTCCAACTTCTAACATTATTTTAATCCTCTTTTTTCGTTAAACTGTAATATTAGTATATACTTTTCGTCCATAAATAACGTCCACTTGCAACTAAATCAGTATTCATTTATCATTGCAATCAAGAAAAGCACTATTAGATAAAAGTACAATATCTAGCACTTCTTTTCGTCAAAACTCAAAACAGCCACACTCGTTTGAGCGTGGCTGTTTTTTTAATAGTTAATAATCAAGCGCTAAATCAGCACCTTTCTATCGTTACGCTCTCGGATTTTTGATGTTCGCTTGCGCAGCGGCCAATCTTGCAATCGGGACTCTGAACGGTGAGCAAGACACGTAGTCGAGACCGATTTCGTGGCAGAATTCGATAGAAGAAGGATCACCGCCGTGTTCACCGCAGATACCGCAGTGCAACTTGCTGTTTGCGCCCTTGCCGAGCGTAACCGCCATCTTCATAAGTTTGCCGACGCCGACTGTGTCAAGACGTGCAAACGGATCGAATTCGTAAATCTTTGATTGATAGTAGCTGGGCAAGAACTTGCCTGCGTCGTCACGGCTGAAACCGAACGTCATTTGGGTGAGGTCGTTGGTGCCGAAGCAGAAGAAATCGGCTTCTTTTGCGATTTCGTCAGCGGTGAGAGCGGCTCTGGGGATTTCAATCATAGTGCCGACTTCGTATTTGAGGTCAACGCCGCTTTCTTTGATGACTGCGTCTGCGGTTTCGACAACCGTCTTTTTGCAGTACTTCAATTCTTTGACTTCGCCGACGAGCGGAATCATAATTTCAGGCTCGACTTTCCAGTCGGGATGACGTCTTTGGACGTTGATAGCAGCCTTGATAACCGCTTTGGTTTGCATAACCGCGATTTCGGGATAGGTAACCGCAAGACGGCAACCTCTGTGCCCCATCATCGGGTTGAACTCGTGCAAGCTGTCGCAGAGAATCTTGATTTCGGACACGGATTTGCCTTTTGCTTTTGCAAGTGCTTCGATGTCTTTTTCTTCCGTCGGAACGAATTCGTGAAGCGGCGGGTCCAAGAAACGAATGGTAACAGGCATACCTTTGAGAGCTTCCATAAGTCCTTCAAAGTCTGCTTGTTGCATCGGCTCGATTGCGTCGAGAGCTTTTACGCGCTCTTCAACGGTTTCGGAGCAAATCATCTCGCGGAATTTGTCGATTCTGCCCGGGCCGAAGAACATATGTTCCGTACGGACGAGACCGATACCTTGTGCGCCGAGTTCTGCCGCTCTTTGTGCGTCTTGGGGAGTATCCGCGTTGGTGCGTACGCCAAGCGCTTTGTACTTGTCGGCGAGTTTCATAATTCTTCCGAAGTAACCGCTGTTGGGGTCTGCCGGAACGGTCTTGATCATAATATCGTAGATGTTGCCCGTAGAGCCGTCCAAGGAGAGTTCGTCACCCTCGTGGAAGGTCTTGCCTGCGAGCTCGAAGTATTTCTCTTCTTCGTGCATCTTGATGTCACCGCAACCGGAAACGCAGCAAGTGCCCATTCCGCGAGCGACGACCGCCGCGTGAGAGGTTTGACCACCGCGAACGGTGAGGATACCTTGTGCGTATTTCATACCTTCGATGTCTTCCGGAGAAGTTTCGAGTCTGACGAGGACGACTTTCTTGCCTGCCTTGCCTTCTTTGACTGCGTCTTCTGCGGTGAACACGATAGTACCTGCGGCAGCGCCCGGAGATGCTGCGATACCTTTGCCGACGACGTTTGCTTTGTCTGCGTCTTTGAGCGCTTTTGCGTCAAATTGCGGGTGGAGCAACATATCGAGAGTCTTTGCGTCGATTTGGAGAAGTGCTTCTTGCTCCGTAATCATACCCTCGTCGATGAGGTCGCAAGCAATACGGATTGCAGCGGCAGCGGTACGTTTACCGTTTCTGGTTTGAAGCATATAGAGTTTCTTTTGTTGGATTGTGAACTCCATATCTTGCATATCTCTGTAGTGGTTTTCCAAAATCTTGCAAACGTCTTGGAATTGTTCGTAGACTTCAGGAAGAACTTCTGCCATCTTGGAGATGGGCATCGGGGTGCGGACGCCGGCGACGACGTCTTCGCCTTGTGCGTTCATGAGGAACTCACCCATAAGACCGGGTTCGCCTGTTGCGGGGTTACGCGTAAATGCGACGCCCGTTCCGCAATCGTCACCCATATTGCCGAATGCCATCATTTGTACGTTGACAGCAGTACCCCAGCTGTACGGAATGTCGTGGTCCATACGATAGATGTTTGCGCGCGGGTTGTCCCAAGAACGGAAAACTGCTTTGATTGCTTCGAAAAGTTGTTCCTTCGGATCGGACGGGAAGGGTTTGCCGATCTTCTCTTGATACTCTGCTTTGAACTTGCCTGCGAGCTCTTTAAGGTCGTCTGCGGTAAGCTCTACGTCATAAGTGACGCCCTTTCTCTCTTTGAGTTCGTCGATAAGAGCCTCAAAGTATTTTTTGCCGACTTCCATAACGACGTCGGAGAACATTTGGATAAAACGTCTGTAACAATCCCAAGCCCATCTTGCGTTGCCTGATTTCTTTGCCAAAACTTCGACGACGTCGTCGTTGAGACCGAGGTTGAGGATTGTGTCCATCATACCGGGCATAGACGCTCTTGCGCCCGAACGAACGGAGACGAGGAGCGGATTTTCTTTATCGCCGAATTTCATACCCGCTTTTTCTTCGAGTTTGGCGATATTTTCCATAATTTCCGCTTTGATATCGTCGTTGATTTGTTTGCCGTCCTCATAGTATTGAGTGCAAGCTTCCGTCGTAATCGTGAAACCGTAAGGAACAGGAAGACCGATGTTGGTCATTTCTGCGAGGTTTGCGCCTTTACCGCCAAGAAGTTCACGCATTTTTGCATTGCCTTCGGCAAACTGATAAACGTATTTTTTGCCCATTTAGAATTCCTCCTAAAAGATTTCTTTTTTATACTTTAATAA
>URUQ01000089.1 GCA_900551145.1 uncultured Eubacteriales bacterium | reverse complement strand
TCCCCCGCTACGCGGTCGTCGTGGGTTCCCTCAAGCATTGCGCAGAGGGGGAACGACGATAGGGAAAACACATGAGGAAAGGGGAAAGTTGCATTTAATAATATTTTTAGAAATGCCGGCGTGTCCGGAAAGAGGAGGTTATTGTGTTTAAAGAGTTACGATGACACTTTGTTATATTTATGTATAAAAACTTTTCAAACCACAATATCTTGTGTTCGGCGGTTTTTAAAAACAATCGATTAGAATATAGGTTACATATTTTAATACCCGTTTACATACTTAAAAACACACGTTTTCGATACACGAAAAGTACAATTTGCAAAAAGTGCCATTTTTTGACAAAAACACAATATGTAGTGTTTCCCAAAAATGTTTCACACTTTATTTTGCGTTTTTGTATTGACATATTGCGCATGCTTGCTATAATAAAGAGGCACTTTTCCCTTAGGAGGTTCAATCTATGTTGAACATCAAAAAAAGAGACGGAAACATAGTTCCGTTCAATCTAAACAAAATTAAGGTCGCAATCGAGAAAGCGTTCACCGCCGTCGGCAAAAATTACAACGACGACATCATCGATATGCTCGCATTGCGCGTAACGGCAACCTTCAACGACAAAGTCAAAAACGACGTCGTTTCAGTCGAGGACATTCAAGACTCCGTAGAAGTCGTTCTCATTCAATCGGGATACGTAGAAGTTGCAAAGGCTTATATCCTTTATAGAAAGCAACACGAGAAACTTCGTGAGATGAGTTCCACGATGCTCGACTACAAGAACACCGTCAACAACTATCTCAAAATCAACGACTGGCGCGTCAAGGAAAACTCCACCGTCACCTATTCCGTCGGCGGACTTATCCTTTCCAACTCCGGCGCGGTGACGGCAAACTACTGGCTCAGCGAAATCTACGACGACGAAATTGCAAAAGCACACCGCGAAGCACAAATCCATATCCACGATTTGTCCATGCTCACGGGTTATTGCGCGGGTTGGTCGCTCAAGCAACTCATCAAAGAAGGTCTCGGCGGTATCCCCGGCAAGATTACGTCTTCGCCGGCAAGCCACCTCTCTACTCTTTGCAACCAAATGGTCAACTTCCTCGGCATTATGCAAAACGAATGGGCGGGCGCACAAGCGTTCAGCTCTTTCGACACCTATCTTGCGCCGTTTGTAAAAGTTGACAACCTTTCTTACAAAGAAGTCAAACAATGCATCCAATCCTTCATCTACGGCGTAAACACGCCCTCTCGTTGGGGAACGCAAGCACCATTCACCAACATCACGCTTGACTGGGTAGTCCCCAACGACTTGGCAGAACTCCCCGCACTCGTCGGCGGCAAAGAGATGGATTTCAAATACAAGGATTGCGAAAAAGAGATGGCAATGGTCAACAAGGCGTTTATCGAGATTATGATCGAGGGCGACGCCAACGGCAGAGGCTTCCAATATCCTATCCCGACGTATTCCATCACCAGAGACTTCGATTGGTCGAATACGGAAAACAACCGCTTGCTCTTCACCATGACGGCGAAATACGGCACTCCGTACTTCTCCAACTACATCAACAGCGATATGGAACCGAGCGACGTGCGCAGTATGTGCTGCCGTTTGCGTCTTGACCTTCGCGAACTCCGCAAGAAATCCGGCGGTTTCTTCGGAAGCGGTGAGTCCACCGGTTCTATCGGCGTCGTAACCATCAATATGCCGAGAATCGCTTACATTTCCGAAACGGAAGAGGATTATTTCAAAGAGCTCGAACGCTTGATGAACGTGTCCGCACGCTCACTCAAAATCAAGAGAAACGTCATCACCAAGTTGCTTGAAGAAGGTCTGTATCCCTACACAAAGAGATACCTCGGCTCGTTCGACAACCACTTCTCCACAATCGGTCTCGTGGGCATGAACGAAGCTTGCCTCAACGCAAAGTGGGTCGGAAAAGACATGACGCACAAAGAAGCGCAAGAGTTCACCAAAAAGACTCTCAACTTTATGCGTGAAAAACTCAGCGACTATCAAGAGGAATACGGTGATTTGTACAACCTCGAAGCAACTCCCGCAGAGTCCACTTCTTATCGTCTTGCAAAGCACGACAGAGAAAGATATCCCGATATCATCTGCGCAAGCAACTGCGACAACGTCCCGTACTACACCAACAGTTCGCACCTTCCCGTCGGCTACACGAGCGACATATTCACCGCTCTCGACATTCAAGACGAACTCCAAACCCTCTACACGTCGGGCACGGTATTCCACGCTTTCCTCGGTCAAAAACTCGACAGTTGGCAAGCGGCGGCAAATCTTGTGAGAAAGATTGCGGAAAACTACAAACTTCCCTACTACACACTCTCTCCGACATACTCCATTTGTCAAGAGCACGGCTATCTCGAAGGTGAGCAATACACTTGCCCCATCTGCGGAAAAAAGACGGAAGTTTATAGCCGTATCACCGGTTACTATCGTCCCGTTCAAAACTGGAACGACGGCAAACGCGCAGAGTTCAAAGAGCGCAAAGTCTACGACATCGCAACCTCTCAATATCACGGCAAACACGTCGAGGAGTTCAAGTGCGACGACGTAGCACAAGAGAATAAAGCAGAGGCAACGGCGGAAGAAGCCAAACAAGAGTGCGCCTGCGCAAAATGCGAAGACAAAGGCTTGCTTATCTTCACCACCAAGACCTGCCCCAACTGCAAGATGGCAAAAGCAATGCTCGACAAAGCAGGCATCGCATACACCGTAATCGACGCGGAGGATAACAAAGACACCACCCTCGCATACGGCGTAAAGAAAGCTCCGACCTTGCTCGTTCCCAACGGAAACGGCTACGACGTTTACGACAACGCAAGCAAAATCAAAGGCTATATCGAGTCTATAAAATAAGAAATGACCAAACGGCGGTATGGCAATACGCCATACCGCTTTTTGTTTATCTGAGGTGCAAAAATGCAAGAATTTGATATTATCATCGTGGGCGCAGGCCCTGCCGGAATGACCGCCGCACTCAATTGTTTAAGAGCGGGCAAAACCGTTCTTGTGCTCGAAAGCGACAGCTTCGGAGGACAAATCGCATACTCCCCGAGAGTGGAAAACTTCCCCTCTTATCAAAAAATCGCGGGTGCGGAACTTATGGACAAACTCTACGAACAAATCGTCGAATGGGGCGCACAAGTAGAACTTGAAAAAGCAATATCGACGGTTAAAGTACCGAATGGGTTTGAATTAACCACCGATTATAGCACTTACCGTTGCAAATCAATCATCATCGCAACAGGCGTTAAACCCCGTCGCATAGGTGTTGAAAGAGAGGAAGAGTTGGTGGGCAACGGCGTAAGTTATTGTGCGCTTTGCGACGGCGCTTTCTACTCCGGCGAAGACGTTTGCGTCATCGGGGACGCCAACACCGCGCTTCAATACGCACTCGTTTTGAGCGGTTATTGCAAGAGCGTGCATATCTGCACTCTCTTTGACAAGTTCTTTGGAGACAAAGCCCTTCTCGACCTTGTGCTTGCTCGTCCCAACGTCAAGTATACGCACAATCTATCGCTCAAAGAGTTTATCGGCGACGATGAACTTTCCGCCCTCCGCTTTGAAAACACCGTTACGCACGAAGACGTCGTAGTGGACGCAAAGTGCGCCTTTATCTGCATTGGTCAAGTGCCTCACAACGAATGTTTTGCAAACCTCGTTGACATCGACAAAGCGGGTTATATAGTAGCGGACGAAAACTGCACGACGTCTTGCGACGGTATATTTGTTGCGGGTGACTGCCGCACCAAGAAAATCCGCCAACTTGTGACGGCGGCTTCGGACGGTTCGATTGCGGCGTTCAATGCGTGCAACTACGTTGACAAGGTAAAGCAATGACGATATTTATTGACGTTGACAATACCTTGCTCGATTTTGACGCTTGCGCCAACAAGTCGATAGAAACGGCGTGCAATCGTTTCGGCGTGCCGTATACGCAAAGGTTTATCGACGTGTTCCACCCCGTCAATCTCGATCTTTGGCATAGGCTCGAAAGAAAAGAAATCACCAAAGAGCAACTTTTCCAAGTGCGATTCAACAAGGTTTTCGAGATTTTGGGCATAGAGTGCGACGGACATGCCTTTGAAGACGAATTTCACAAAAACCTCTTCGACACGGCAATAAAAATCGACGGCGCGGAAGAATTGCTCAAATATCTGCACTCCAAACACAAAGTATACGTTGCAAGCAACGCCACCCTCGCACAGCAGCAAAACCGTCTCAAAAACGCAGGCTTACTCAAATATATTGACGGCATCTTCGTTTCCGAAGAGATTGGCTATCCCAAGCCTCAAAGAGCCTTTTTCGATGCGTGCTTTGCCTCTCTCCCCGACGCAAACCCGTCAAACACGATTATGATAGGCGACTCGGTGAGCGCGGATATCAACGGCGCAAGGGAGTACGGCATGAAAACGATATGGTACAACCACCGCCACGAAAGCACGGACGGCGTGGAATGCGACCTCGTTGCCGACGACTTGTATCAAATCGTGCAAATGTTGTGAGGTTCAACTATCAAATATTCGATTGTATGAAGGATTTTCAAGCGCAACGCCTGAAAATAAAAATAATCTCAAAAACCTAAAATGATGCGGCAACCGCATCTTTTTTTCATAATTCGCTATCAATAAGCGAAAGCAAAACTTTTTTCCCGTCGGCCATATTGATGTAGAACATATAGCCCATTTCCTTGTCCGTATACTCTATGCTTTCTACTTCTTCAATCTCAACTGCGATAAGTTCGCCGATTTTTGTCAATAATTCTTCCATATCGGTTTTCTCCTTTGATTGATATACATATTATACGCACATAATCGGACACTGCGCAACATTTATTGCCCGATTGTGTGCATACTTATTTTGTCGAATTTTGTAGGAGTTTGTCGAAAAATGTCGAATAATGTCAAAATGCAAGAAGGCGCACCATCCGCTCAATCTTCAATCAACGAGAACTTTGCCTTTGCTCTCGATTATTTTATGAAGACGGAAAAGTACGGCGCAAGAGAGCTTGCGAGAAAATGTAATGTCAACGTATCGGCAATATACAAGTGGAAGAGAGGCGACGCTTGCCCCGGTTTTCGCAATCTCGTGTTGCTTGCCGACGAGTTCGGCTGTTCTATTGACTGCCTTATCGGCAGAGAACCCATTGAAAACGATTACGGTTTCACCTCCAAAACCACTCCCAAACCGTTTTGCGACAACTTCAATGAGATATTGTCCGAAAAAGGCTTAACGGAATACCGCCTCGTCAAAATGATGGGCGTATCTCGCACGAAAATCTCGTCTTGGCGCAAGGGCAACAGTTTGCCGGACGCAAAAGGTCTTTGCGACCTTGCCGACGCCCTTGACGTGAGCGCGGACTCGCTTGCGGGCAGAATTTGACACGGCTATTTTGTTTTTTAAAATAGCACGTTCCCGCAAAACGAAAAAGTATAAAGCCGTTTTATAAAGCTGTTTATTTATAATAGAATACACTGTAATTATT
>URUQ01000088.1 GCA_900551145.1 uncultured Eubacteriales bacterium | reverse complement strand
ATATCCAAACCTTGGTAGAATAGAAAAAACCCGACTGCAATAGTCGGGTTTCGTGATGAAAAATCCGCCTGATTGTACGAACTGGATATAAAAGAAACAGCAGACGCATCTGCCGATTCTATCTGCTGCTCTATGTTTTCGACATATTCCGTTGTCACTTTTGTCGGGACATCGTAGTCTATGAAATTGTAAGTTATCGTGACTGCATTGTCATATAGTAGGCTCGGACGTGCATGGTTCGAGCGCAAACGTGGAAAGATTTTTTGCAATAGTTGACGCATACAGAGCGCAACACGACGACGCAAAAGTCGTTTTGCTCGGAGATATATACAATCACGGTCCGCGCAATCCCTTGCCCGAAGGGTATGTTCCGATGAAGGTTGCCGAGCGTCTCAATGCTTCGAAAGATTACGTCACGCTCATTCACGGCAACTGCGATAGCGAAGTCGATCAGATGACAACCGAGTTCGAGATACGCCCCGACTTTTCTTTGCAATGGGGAGAAAGAAGGCTGTTTTTCACGCACGGACACAAGTGCAATCCCGATCTTCCTTGCAAGGACGCAAAAAAAGGCGACGTGGTGTTCTACGGACATTTCCACAAAGCGGACGTTTGCCAAATCGACGGCGTGATATACGTCTGCGTGGGCGCGATAGGAATGCCGAAAGCCGACACCGTTCGCTCGTACGCCGTCGTGGACGAGCACGAAATCAGCGTAAAATCCCTTGTCGGAGAAGACGTGCTTTTCCGCTTTGAAATCTGACGAGAATATGAAAAGTCCGCGTTTTGCGGGCATTTTCTTTTTTTGGGGTTGATTTGATATTGCGGTTGGAGTATGATTGAAATATGGAAAAATCGAAAGGGAAGAAGATCGCAATCATCGTCATCGTCGCAATATTCGCGGCGGCGGTTGTCGGTGTGAGCGTGTGGCAAATCACGGTGGACGTTATGGCAAAAAATATCGGACTTGTCAAAGTGAACGACCTGTCTTACGACGCGCCCCTTGACGTCGTGGCGGAAGAAGGCGACGTGCAACTTCAAGACGTGAGAATGCATTACGCAAAGTGCGGAAGCGGCTATCCGCTTTTGCTCGTTCACGGCAACGGAAACAGTCACAAGGATCTTGCGGACCTTATGCTCCGCCTTGCAAATCACTATACGGTGTACGCGCTCGACAGCAGATCGCAGGGTGAGAGCGGATATACGGACGAGATCTCCTATGCGCTTATGGCAAAGGACGTAAAGCAGTTTGTCGAGATTATGGGGCTTGAAAAACCGCTCGTGATAGGGCATAGCGACGGCGGTATAATCGCAATTCAGGCGGCGATAGACTATCCCGATCTTTTGGGCGCTTTCGTCGCGTGCGGCGCAAACTCGTCGCCGAAAGGGTTGAAGTCCTATTTCACGACGTCCGTGAAGATTTCCTACAACGCAACACGCAAGCCGCTTGACAGGATTATGATCGAGGAGCCCGATTTCACCGCGGAAAAACTGTCGAAAATCACAACTCCCGCATATATTCTCGCAGGAGAGTTCGATATAGTCAAATTGTCCGACACCAAGTTTTTGGCAGACAATATTCCCGGCGCAAAAGTTGCCGTGCTGAAGTGGCAGGGGCATTCTTCCTACGTCAAACAAAACGCATGGCGTTGCGCCCGCCTGGCAACCGACTTTTTCAACGAATTGGGCATAGCCTGACGGCAAATTTATCGGCGATGAAAAAAAGCACTCTTGCGAGTGCTTTTTTCTGGTGACCCACCGGAGATTCGTAGGCGGGAGCACGGACCGCCGTAATAGCAAGCGAGCAAATGTATTTGCAAAAGCGCGCGTCAGTCCGGGACAAGGAGTTCGCCTCGCAAGGCGTGGGCGCATTGGAAATGCGCAACATCGGTAGTGGAAAAAAAGACGCTCATTCGAGCGTTTTTTTGGTGACCCTACCGAGGTTCGTAGGCAGCGCGGTTGGCGGCTGCCGTAATAGTGGAACAAGCGAATTTATTCGCACAGTGAAACGTCAGTCGGGTGTCCCGAGTTGGGCACGCAAGGCGTGAGGATATGAAATATCCAAACCTCGGTAGAATAGAAAAAACCCGACTGCAATAGTCGGGTTTCGTGGTGACCCTACCGAGGTTCGAACTCGGGTTACCGCCGTGAAAGGGCGATGTCTTAGACCACTTGACCATAGGGCCGTTTTTTGTTTTTATCTGGTGGAAGTTACAGGACTCGAACCTGTGACCCCTTGCTTGTAAGGCAAGTGCTCTAACCAACTGAGCTAAACTTCCGTGTGGATTGCTCCACTATGGTAGCGGCGATCGGATTCGAACCAATGACCTGCCGGGTATGAACCGGCCGCTATAACCAACTAAGCTACGCCGCCATATCTTTTGGGTTGTTGCTGAGGGGAGCGCGTTGCGCTCCGCGACAACAAATTTTGCAAGGGCGGACTTGCATTTGACGCTGACGCCTTGACGCCGACGTCGCATTCCGCTTTCGCTGTGGTTGCGGGGGAAGGATTTGAACCAACGACCTCCGGGTTATGAGCCCGACGAGCTACCAGCTGCTCTACCCCGCGATATTCAATGCTTGCTTATGATATGATAAATCATAAAAAATGTCAAGCAGATTGAAAAAATAAATTTTATCAAGTTTGAAAAGCAGGGGTTTTTTCCGTTTTACGTACAAAATTTTGCAAATATCATCAAAATCATGCGAAATTTTATTTGGAGTTTTAACGAAAATTTAATGGCCATACATTTTAATGGATTATATCCTCACAAAGCGAAATCGGAGCGAAAAAGCGCGAAAAAACGCAATTCTAACGCCTTTCATTGTGGAAAATCACCAAATTGACTAAAAATTAAAAGTGGTTGAAATCGCCAATTGAGGGGGGTTGTTTTTTCGGCGGTCGGGGGATAGTATGGATATAAAATATTTTAAAAAATGATTTTAGCCATAAAAAACGCTTGCGCGCCTCGCACGCTACGTGTATAATAGTTTATACTATTGATATAATGCTCGTTATATGGAGTTATGATATGAAAAAGAAATTGATACTCGCAACAGCCATCGTACTTTTGCTCGCAATCAGCGTGTCTATGCTTGTAGGCTGTGACGAAATCATCAAAAAGAACGAAACCCGCGACGCAAAACAAGTCGTTGCGACAGTGACGTACGAGGATAAAACCGAATACGTTTACAAGTACGAGTTGGAAACTGTATTTAACAACTATGCTCCCGCATACGTCAATTACTATGGTATGACGTATGAAGAAGCGGCAAACACGCTTGTAAAATCTCTTGCGCAACAAAAGTTGCTCAATCTTTTCGCGCTCTACAAAGTTGCGGAACTCAAAGGCGTGAACGTCCCGACCAAAGCGGAAGAGTTGCTCACCAAGAGTGAGAGAAACAAAGCCGTGACCGATTCCAACGAAAGCATGCTTTCAACTCTCGTGTCCATCGTCAAAGACCTCATTACCGAAGATAACGCAAACGCAGGCGGAACGAATACCGACTCCAAGACCGATGAAAAGGTTGAAGTGACAAAGGACAACGAAGTGTTTGTGAGATTCGAGACCAACGGCGCAACTGCAATCGACAAACAAAGAATTGCAAAGGGCACGAAGGCAACCGAACCGACCGATCCTACGAGGACGGGTTACACTTTCTACGGTTGGCATCTTGACAAGGACTGCAACGAAGACGGATACGTCGGTGACGAATTCGATTTTGACACCGCAGTGAACGGAAACATCACGTTGTACGCAAAGTGGGTGAAACACACCGACGCTCGTACGGAAAGACCGACCGTAGAGGAAGAGGAAGATTACGATCCCGAAGACGACACGGTTAAAATTGCCGCAAAATTCTTCACGGAAGATTATCAAAAAGGCTTGTTTGACGCAGACGACGCCGAAAGCGTGTTCAATAAAAAGTTTGTGGAGGCAGACTTTGCAAAGAACGTAGTCTATGACAAGGAAACGACCACTCTCCAAGAGGCACTCAAAGAGTATGTCACAGAAGGTCTTGCCGATATGAAGAAACAACTTATGGCAAACCTCTACAAAGACAACGTCGAAGAGTGCTATGAGTACTATCTCAACAGCCAAATGCAATCCGTGCTCATCGCAAGACTCAAACGCATGATTAAAAATAACGTCGAGGTTTCTGCGGAAGAAATCAAGAAGCAATACGACGACGCGGTTGCAAAGAACAACGAGACGTACAAGGGCAATGAGTCCGGATATAAATCCGCGCTCACGAGTTCTCTCTCCGGAACGTATTATCATCCCACCAAAGATTACGGTTTCGTCATCAACATCTTGCTCAAACTCGACGACGAGAGCATGACCAAGCTTAAGAACTTTGCAAAAGAACCCGGTGCTATGGGACAAACCGTGCTTACCAGACGCAACCAACTCATCGCGGATATGAAAGTCAAGGTTTCCAACCCCAATTACAAATCGGATTCAGTGATCGAGGATAAAGACGGCAACGAGATCGAAGTTCGCGATCCGATGACCGATGCACTCAATCCCTACAACGACGTTATCGGCAAAGATACGACCAAACAATACGACAATTCTTACGAATACGAAGCGAGCGAGGGCAACTACGCCAACGATTACAACCAAATCGTGGATTTTGAAGAAGTCGACGGCGAATACCAAATCGTGTTCAAAGCAACGCAACATCCGTCGATGGCGTACTTGCTCAAATCCGTTCCCGCATTCGACTACGTTGAAGACGGTGTAACGAAGAACGGTATCATCCACCAAATCTACAACACGTTTGACAAGGTCAACGCAGCAACGGGTCTTACCCATGAACAACGCGTATACTGGCTCCGCGAAGTAGCAACGACGTGGTTGTATCTTGTGGGCGACGACAGCGGTGCGGTGTCCTCCGAATCCAATAACAATGGTCTCGGATATATTGTGGCTCCGGACGATAGCAATACATTTATCGCCGACTTCACGGATTATGCACAAAGCCTTATCAAGAAAGGAACCGGCGCATATTGCACGGAAGAAGTGACCGACTTCACGTCAAGCTATGCAGGAAATAAGAAAGCGTACGTCGTTGCAGACAACCTCGTAACGAAAGATAAGGACGGCAAATACGTTGTCGGCGATACGAGTAATGCTTATGCGGGCGTGTTCGTGCTTCTCAACTCTTACACCGTTTGGGACAAGACCAATATCAAGGGCGGTGACAAAGATTTTGCAAGCGAGAACGAAACCAATATGACGTTGCCTTATGATTATGTCATCACGTTTGCAAAATCCGCAGACGATGTCAAGACGATTGAAGAAACTATCCGCGAAACATTGAAAGACGCAAAGGCAACCGACCAATACAACAGCCTCGTCAACACCGAGATTAACAATCTCAAAGATACGATCAAGTACAACGACAAGGTCATAAAAGACCTCTGGAAGGATTTGGACTGATTGAATTTTAATCAATACGAAAGGCGATTTGCGAAAGCAAGTCGCCTTTTAATTTGTTTGGAAAGTAAAAGTAACTATTTATATAATATATATAAC
>URUQ01000087.1 GCA_900551145.1 uncultured Eubacteriales bacterium | reverse complement strand
GAAAAGCCCCTTGCACGGCAACCCTAATTTACTAATCGTAAATGAGTTGACGGGCAAGGGGCTTTGACAAAGCTATTCGCCGTTTAGTGCGATTTTTAATACATTTCGGGAGCAGGTGCAGCGGCGGGCGCTGCCTCCTTTATGTCCGTCACAAGGCTCTCCGTCGTAAGCAAAGTGCTTGCCACGGAAGCGGCGTTTTGGAGTGCGCTACGCGTGACTTTGGTCGGGTCGAGAATACCCGCTTTGACCATATCGCAGTAGACTTCTCTTTGTGCGTCGTAGCCGTAATTTGCCTTCTTGGAGGACATGATGGTGTTTGCCACGATACCGCCGTCGATACCTGCGTTTGCAGCGATTTGACGAACAGGTGATTCGAGTGCGCGAAGAACAATCTTTGCGCCCGTTGCCTCGTCGCCTTCGAGTTTTGCACACGCTTTCTTAACTTGCGGAATGATGGAAAGAAGTGCCGTTCCGCCGCCTGCGACGATGCCCTCTTCGACTGCCGCGCGAGTTGCGTTGAGTGCGTCTTCGATGCGGAGTTTCTTCTCTTTCATTTCGACTTCGGTTGCCGCGCCTACACCGATAACCGCAACACCGCCGGCGAGTTTTGCAACACGCTCTTGAAGTTTTTCTTTGTCGTATTCGGACGTAGATTCCGCAATTTGAGCACGGATTGATGCGACTCTTGCCGAGATATCTTCTTGTGCGCCGTATCCGCCGACGATAGTGGTGTTGTCCTTATCCACGCGCACGGATTTTGCCCTGCCGAGCATATCGAGCGTGACGTCTTTGAGTTCGTAACCGAGGTCGGAGGAAATATACGTACCGCCAGTGAGGATTGCTATATCTTCGAGATACGCTTTTCTTCTGTCACCGAATCCCGGCGCTTTGACCGCCACGACGTTGAACACGCCTTTGAGCTTGTTGACGATGATGGTCGTAAGAGCCTCACCCTCGATATCGTCGGAGATGATGAGGAGTTTCAATCCGTTTTTGAGCACTTGTTCGAGGAGTGGCAACAACTCTTGAATATTGCTGATCTTCTTATCCGTGATGAGGATAACGGGGTTGTCGAGTTCTGCGTACATCTTGTCGGTGTTGGTGACAAGATACGGAGATACGTAACCTCTGTCAAATTGCATACCTTCAACAACGTTGAGTTCGGTGGTCATTGCCTTGCCTTCCTCGATTGTGATTACGCCGTCTTTGCCAACCTTTTCCATAGCGTCGGAGATGAGTTGACCGATTTTTTCGTCTCCCGCGGAGATTGATGCGACTTGTTCGATTGCGGTCTTGTCTTCGACGTCTTTGCTTATCTTTTTAAGTTCCTCGACGGCTACGTCGGTTGCGTACATAATACCGCGTTTGAGCACCATCGGGTTTGCGCCCGCCGCGACGTTCTTCAAGCCCTCTTTGACGATTGCTTGTGCAAGAACGGACGCCGTAGTCGTGCCGTCACCCGCAACGTCGTTGGTCTTGGTTGCGACTTCGCGAATGATTTGTGCGCCCATATTTTCAAACGGGTCGGAAAGAACCACGTCTTTTGCTATCGTAACGCCGTCATTGGTTACGAGCGGTGCACCGTAGGGTCTATCGAGAACGACGTTTCTGCCCTTCGGTCCGAGTGTGATTTTAACGGTATTTGCCAACGCGTCGACGCCTGCTTCCAAAGCCTTTCTTGCGTCATCGCCATACTTGAATTGTTTTGCCATAAACAGCCTCCTTACTCAACGATTGCGAGAATATCTGCTTGACGGACTATAATCACTTCTTCTCCGTCCACCTTGAACTCGCTTCCTGCATATTTGCTATAAAGAACCGTATCGCCAACCTTGACTTGCATAGTCACGTCGACTCCGTCTATCATACCGCCGGGGCCTACTGCCAAAACTTTTGCAAGTTGCGGTTTTTCCTTTGCCGCGCCCGGTAGCACGATACCGCTTGCGGTTTTTTCATCTGTTTCGATTGCCTTGATGACAACTTTGTCAAACAATGGTTTGATTGTCATATAACGCCTCCGTTTTTAAGTTTGATAATCTATTTAGCACTCTTCGTGCTTGATTGCTAACAGTTTATACCACCGGTTGCCAAATGTCAATATATTATGCAATATTTTTTCAAATTTTTATGGATAATTTGAAAAGACTTTGTTGCATATTGTACAAATTCGTGCTACACTCGTTTATATATAATTATAAGCGCGTGAGGAGCGTATATGAACAACTGGGACAAAAGATTTATGGATATGGCGGAACTCGTTTCGACGTGGACGAGTTGCGCAAGAGCGGGACGTGCAATAGGCGCGATTATCGTCAAAGACAAACGCATATTGACCACCGGTTACAACGGCGCACCCGCAGGCATACTCAACTGTCGCGATAAGGGCTATTGTATGCGTGATCAATTGGGCATAAAGAGCGGTACTTGCGCGGAAAAATGTTACGCAGTCCACGCAGAACAAAACGCAATCGTGCAAGCGGCAAAACTCGGCATATCCGTTGACGGCGCAACGCTTTACTGCACACACCAACCTTGCACTATTTGCACAAGGCTCATCATCAACAGCGGTATAAAAAGAGTCGTGTACAAACATCCCTACCCCGACGAGTTTTCAATGGAACTATTTGGCGAGGCCGGTATTTTGGTGGAACAATTTACGGAATAAACGCAATTTAATGAAATAGTGCATTTATTTATGCGCTTTTTCAATACTATAACATAGAGGTGCAAAATGAATTTATCCGAAAAAATCAAAACGAATCAACTTATTAGCTCAATTCTGCTTATCGTAATCGGCGTGCTTTTCTGCGCTTTACGTGCGCAATTCGTCAGCGTGCTCTTGACGGTGGTGGGCGTAGTGCTTATCATACTCGGCGTGCTTGACCTTATTGCCAAAAATTGGGTTGTCGGTGCAATCGAACTTGCGGTGGGCATTATCATCATAGCGTGCGGATGGACAATCGTGGATATAACTTTGCTCATCCTCGGCATCGTCCTCGTCGTATACGCGGTGTACGCTTTTGCAAGCAACGCATCGAGGCTCAAAACCGCATCCAAATACGACAAAGCAATGATTATCCTCAGCCCCGTCGTTTTGCTTATAATCGGCATCTTGCTCATCGTTGCAAAATGGGAAATGGTTGACGCAGTGTTTATCGTGCTCGGCGTAATCGCGATTTTGGAAGGCATCGTACTTCTTATCAAAGCGTTCGGCAAAAAGAACACGGCCAAATAAGACACAATCGTAAATTACAAAAATCAAAAATCAATCGTTTTCAAACGAAAAACGATTAAAAACAGTCCCCCTTTAGAGGACTGTTTTTATTTTTACAGGTGTTGCAATTGTTTTGATAAATCACCTTATTTATATCGTTCTATATCGATTATTGATTACTTCTCAATTTATCCGTATACGATTAAACGATAGATTGCGCTTGCAACGTCTATTTTGCAGATTATTCTTGTTTATCGTATTGCAAATACGCTTCTTTCAAAATCTTGGCACAATTTTCAACGCCTATAACCGTGCTGTTGAGTGTGATGTGATAGTTGTTGCTCTCACCCCACTCCGAGTCCGTATAATAGCGGTAATGTCTTGCACGCATACGGTCGTTTTCCTTGATAAGTCTTTCCGCTTTCTTGGGGTCGTCGGCGCGACGATAGACATTGATGACCCTCTCCACTCTGTCTTTCATATCCGCGTGGATAAACACGTCAAGGCATTTATACTTGTCTTTAAGCACGTAATCGGCACATCTTCCGACGATGACGCAAGCACCTTGTTTTGCAAACTGCTCGATGGCGTCTGCCTCGCTGGAATATATGCGGGACTCGATATTTTCAAAGTTGTTTATTAGATTTGGGTTCCACACCGGCGGTGTAAACGCAAATGCGGCAATTCCTCTCATTTTTTGCTCGTTTTCCTTGATAAACTCTTGTGCAAAGCCCGAGTTTTCGGACGCTTGAGCAATTATCTCTTTATCGTAAAAAGGTATACCGAGTTCGTCGGCAAGCAATCTGCCGATAAATCTTCCACCGCTGCCGTATTGACGCGAAATAGTAACGATCGTTTTCATACTTACCTCCAAAAAGCCTTTGCTTTATTATATTATCCGTCCGTTTTTTATTTTCGTCAAGACCGACTTTTTGACAATTCACCGTCTTTTTGCTCGTTTTTATCGCCTTAGATATCGCAGGTGGCGTCGTTTTTAGCACGTTTTTGAAGCAAAAACGAACCGTTTTTCTCAACGTTTTAGCGATACGCACAACAATTGACTTTTAGGCAAATTATATCTATAATTTGAGTATAAAATTTAGGCGGTGAAATATGCCATACAGCGTATATCTCAAAAAAGGCGAGGAAAAACGCGTCAAACAAGGTCACAGTTGGGTGTATGCCAACGAAGTCGCACGCATTGAAGGTAAGGACAAAAACGGCTCTTTGGCAAGCGTTTATTCCTATGACGGCAAGTTTATTGGCAAAGGATATATCAATCACCTTTCCAAAATCCTCGTGCGCATTTTCATAAGAGACGAATATCAGTCGGACGATAAGGACTTTTATCTCAATCGTATAATAGACGCCAATCAAATGCGCGTAAATCTCGGCTACGACAACTGCTATCGTATGGTTTTTGCCGAAGCGGACGGTCTCCCTGCCCTCGTCGTCGACAAATACGACGATATTTTGGTGTGTCAGTTCCTCTCTCTCGGCATAAACATGCGCAAGGACCTCATCGTAGAGTGCCTCGTGGAGCTTTTTGCACCGAGAGGAATATACGAGCGTAGCGACGTCGCAGTGCGCAAAAAAGAGGGGCTGGAAGAGCATACGGGAGTGTTGTACGGCGAAGTTCCCGACAGAGTTATTATCGTCGAAAACGGCATAAAAATGGCAGTTGACGTCAAATGCGGACAAAAGACGGGCTACTTCCTCGACCAAAAGGAAAATCGCTACGCCGCAAGACGCTACGCAAAGGACAAAACAGTGCTCGACTGCTTCTGCAACAGCGGCGGATTTTCGCTCAATTGCGCAACCGTCGCAAAAGAAGTCACCGCCGTGGATATCTCTCAAAGCGCGCTTGACAGCGTAAACGAAAACGCTTCCCTCAACGGTTTTGCCAACGTGCACACCGTGTGCGACGACGTCTTTGAGGCACTGCGAAAATACAAGACGGAAAATAGAAAATTCGGGCTCGTCATACTCGACCCGCCCGCGTTTTGCAAAAGCGCAAGCGAAGTAAAAGACGCAATGCGCGGATACAAAGACATCAATATTTTGGGACTAAAACTCGTGGAAAAAGGCGGATATCTCATATCGTCGTCTTGCTCGCACTATATGACCTTTCCTCTCTTTGAAAAAATGCTCGTAGAGGCGGCAAAAGAAAGCGGACGTATCGTGCGCACAATGGAAATCAAATCCCAAGCTCCCGACCACCCCTCGCTCCTCTGCGCCGAAGAAACGCAATATCTGAAGTTCTTCGTATTGCAAGTAATGTGAGAAAAAATTAATAATTATTAATAATATGCCACATCAATAAAAACGAAATTCATTTTGAAAATGGACGATATTTTGCGTTTTTT